>JAPOXY010000081.1 GCA_026706845.1 Gemmatimonadota bacterium | reverse complement strand
AGATGTCGCACTATGGGATCTTGCTGGCAAGGTTGCAGGCCTGTCAATCCACCACCTTCTCGGCACCTACCGCGACACCATCCCCGCTTACGTCAGTTCTCCCCGCCTCGCCTCTGCGGAGGCATACGCGAATGAGGCAACCGAATACCAGGATAGGGGTCTGCAGGGCTACAAGATCCACCCACCGGCAGTCGATATCCGGGAAGATATTGAGATCTGCGCTGCCGTCCGAAAAGCCGTCGGTGATGACTTCACGCTAATGCTCGACTCAATCTGGGCCTATGATTATCCTCAGGCTCTTGAAGTCGGCAAAGCAATCCAGGAACTCAACTACCACTGGTACGAAGACCCGCTCGCTGGCGACGACATGCTCAACTACGTGAAGCTCAAAAACCACCTCGACATTCCGATCATGGCTACAGAGCACTCACCCGGCGGCTTTACCGCCTACGCCCCATGGCTCGTCGCACAGGCAACCGACTACCTTCGCGGTGACGTCGCTGTCAAAGGCGGAATCACCGCCGTTATGAAGACTGCCCACCTCGCAGAGGCTTTCCATATGAACTACGAGATCCACCACGGCGGCAACTCGCTAAACAACATCGCTAACCTCCACGCCACTATGGCAATCAAAAATACCGAATACTTCGAGATCCTTCTGCCCGGCGAAGCTCAGAAATACGGTTTGATAGAAGAGGCAGAGCCAGACGCCAACGGTATAATGCACGCAATCAACGAGCCAGGCCTCGGCGCAAAGATCGACTTCGACCTAATCGAGCGCAAAAAGACAGCTATTTTGTCGTAGCCAACGAGATGTGCACAAATACACACCGTCCGCTGAGGTCGTCATGTTCAAGAATTATCTAATCGTTAGTCTGCGAAACATGTGCAGACACAAAACCTATTCTTGTATAAATATCTCGGGTTTAGCAGTCGGGATTACTTGCTGCCTTTTGGCTCTTTTGTTCGTTCAGGATGAATTTTCCTTTGATCGGTTTCACAAAAAAACAAATAGAATCTATCGCGTGCTGCGTGGGACACAAATCACAGAGACAGATATTCGATGGGATCATCGGACATCTGGTCCGCTTGGCGATGCGCTTAAGGAATTTCCAGATGTGGAGCAGGTGGTTCGGCTTATGAAACGTGCCGGTACTCAGATTCAGTATGGGGAACGAGAATTTGATCACACTTTCTGTTTGGTGGATGCTTCAGTATTTGAGGTATTCGATTTTCCTCTTCGGAGGGGTACGCCCGAAACGGTACTTAGCAAGGCTGCATCAGTGGTGTTAACTCAAAAAATGGCTGAGCAATTTTTCGGCAATGAAGATCCAATTGGCAAAGTGCTTTCAGTCTCAGATCCGTATTTTGAAGGGGATTTTACAGTAACCGGAGTTATGGAAAACTTACCAAGACATTCTACCATTCGCTTTGATTGTCTTGCTTCACCAACTCCGCGAATTGAGTCAAATAAGAGATGGAACCAGTGGATTCGATCTGGATATCGGTACATAGAGATCTATGTTTTACTTCGAGAAGGCGTTTCAGCCTCTGCACTTGAGCCTGAACTACAAGATATCATACAGCAGCACATGGGGAAGGAAATTCGAGATCGAGACGCCTATCGACTTCAGTCATTGGCAGATATTCACTTACAGAGAGGCGACCTCAAGACTGTCTATACATTCGGCTGTGCAGGTGTATTTGTGTTACTAATCGCAGGAATCAATTTCGTAAATCTGTCAACGGCACGGTCAGTTAGGCGGGCACGCGAAGTCGGGGTACGCAAAGTCGTTGGCGCACATCAGAGGCAATTGATCGAACAATTCTTGGGCGAGTCCATTTTCATGGCATTGTTGAGTACGGTGCTGGCGTTAGGACTGATTGAGTTGGCGTTTCCTTATTTTAACGAGTTCGTGCAGAAACCTCTCTCGCTATGGGAAGGAAACACAGGTCTCATAATTTTGGGGCTTATTGGCGTGGTGTTGATCGTAGGTATATCGGCGGGAAGTTATCCCGCGTTCTTCTTATCAGCATTTCATCCCACTTCTGTAATTAAGGGAATATCGGGGGCCACATCGGGTCGGACGAGATTGAGAAAAGGATTGGTGATATTCCAGTTTGCGATTTCCGTGGTCTTGGTTATCGCTACAGGTGTAGTTTACCAACAACTCAATTACTTGCATCACAAGAACCTCGGGTTTGAGCGGAAACAAACCCTTCTTATTCCCATTTTTCAAGTGGCAGCAAGGAAAGGACATGTTTGGGGCAAAGAGGGCGATATCTTTAAGTGGCGCTACAATGCGGTGAAAGCGGCGTATTTAAAGCATCCTAAAATACTGGCGGCAACAGTTGTAAATGGAGCACCTGGAATTTGGGCAGGTCTTTCATTATTTCGAGCTGATGGACAGGACTGGCGGATGAAATATTACCCAGTGGATGAAGATTTTCTGTTTTTTTTTAATATGGAAATGGTGGCTGGTCGATTTTTCACACGAGCATATATGGAAGCCCATACACCTCAAGATAGCTATCAGTTTATTCTAAACGAGACAGCCGTGAAGCAGTTGGGATGGGACAATCCCATTGGTAAAACTCTGATAAAAGGCAACACGACTGGACAAGTTATCGGGGTGATTAAGGACTTCCCCACGGGATCGCTACGCAACGAACAAGAAGCAACAGTTCTGATGAAAAATCATCACAATCTCAAGGCACTTATGCTCAAAATCCGACCTGAAGATTTGCCAGAAACGGTGAATTTTTTAGAAGCGACATGGGAGCAGTTTATTCCGAAAGGGACATTCTATTATCTGCTTTTAGATGATTGGATTGATAATGTCCATTACGCCGGGGATCGTAGGCTGGGAAAAATCTTTGCGACCTTGGGAGGATTAGCGATTTTTGTTGCATGTCTGGGTTTATTCGGCTTAGCAATGTTCAGTGTTGAGCAACGTACTAAAGAGATTGGTATTCGCAAAATCCTGGGCGCATCTACCGGAAATATTGTGAGATTACTTTATGGAGAACTCATTTTGCCTGTGGTTATAGCAAATATCCTTGCCTGGCCATTTGCTTACTACACTATGGAAAGATGGCTACAGGATTTTGCGTATCGAATCAATCTGAATCTGGGAATTTTTATTTTTGGGGGCGTTCTCGTTTTCGTGATTGCTTTAACAACAGTGAGTTACCAGGCTCTTAAAGCTGCAAATGCTAATCCAATCGACGCTCTGAGATACGAATAAAAAATAGATTGAATGGCCTTGATGATTAAAAACAAATAGAGGTGTTCAGCTGTCCCAAATCAGATTTGGTCTGAAATGACGATGGATTAAGCGATAAATAGGGGGATAGCATGAAAATTACCGATGTTCAAGCCTGTGTGATTGGCAAACCCGAACCCCATAGTGGTGGGTGCGTGTGGACATTTGTTCGGATATATACCGACGAAGGCATTGTGGGTACGGGCGAATGCAATTCAGCCTCGTATTACACGGGATTTGGTTTGAAAGAATCGATTTTAAAAATGAAGGGGATGTTGATTGGTGAAGACCCGATGAATGTGGGACCGTTGTACGAGAAAATGCGTCGTCGTGGGCGGTATGCGGGTACTACCCATGCACCGCTGATTTTTGCATTGACCGGCATCGAAAATGCGTTGTACGATATTGTGGGTAAGGCGTTGGGGGTGCCAATTTATCAGTTGTTGGGGGGCAAGTTTCGCGATAAGATCCGTCTCTACGCCGATTGTCACGCTGGGGATTCGGCCACGCCAGAGGCGTATGCAGAGAAGGCACTGAGTGTTGTTGAGGAAGGCTACAGCGCGGTAAAATTTGATGTGGATCATTCGGGTGTGGGCAAGCTGGATCCGATCAATTGGACGGCGGGGGCACGGGAAATGACGCATGTGATTAATTTGATTCGTGCGATTCGCGAGGGTATTGGTTTTGACATTGATTTGGCGATTGATTGCCACGGACAGTTTGATTTGCCTTCGGCGATTACATTGGCAAAAGCTGTGGAAGATGTGCGGTTGATGTGGTTAGAAGAGCCAGTACCTGCTGAGAATATTGATGCGTTGGTTCAAGTGCGTGCATCTACGAGCACGGTCATTTGCACAGGTGAAAATCATTACACTCGTTTTGAGTTTTTGGAGATGTTCAGACAAAAAGCAGTGGATATCATTATGCCCGATTTGGCCAAATCGGGTGGCATTATGGAGGCTAAGCGCATTGCCGAAATTGCCGATGCGCATTATATCCCTATTGCGCCACATAATGTGTCGTCACCTCTGGGCATGATGGCCGCGTGTCATGTAATGGCGACAGTTCCCAACTTTTTTGTGCTCGAATTTCACGGGCGCGATATTCCGTGGTGGGCCGATCTGTGTGGAGGCGAAGAATTTATCAAAGGGGGCTGGATGGCTGTCTCTGACAAACCCGGTATAGGCGTCGAGTTAGATCCTGCCGTCGCCAAAACACTGCTGGCTGACGGGGATACCTATTTTGATTAATGAATGGGGACACAGAACGCTTTAGCAGCCCTTAGATAAGTTCAATATCGCGCAAGATCCAGGATAGCAGTGTGAATGTGACAAAGACGGGTCGATTTTGTGGATCGAATACATAGTGTATGGGCAATGTGCCGTATCCCGTGTGGCGATAAGATAAGAAGGATTGGTCGTTGGATTCGATTTGTTCGGGACCGTGCAATAGCTGATCTGTTTTGTAGTATGTGAGTTCGTCGATGGTTGTAAACGCTTCGTCCATGGGGGTGGCGCGATTGGCGAGCGCGAGGGGGAGGATCCATTGACACGATATGGGGGTATTCGCCGAGAGGTGCTTTTTACTTGTATTCATTTCTATGGTCGCGTCCCGAACCGTGCCATTGATGAACAGGCGTTTATCTGGTGTTTCTGCCTGGTACCAGGCGAGTTTCCAGTTCGTGATTGATTCTCCAATGCGCTCATCCCGCGCTGTTGTGACGGTTGCTTCGTAAATTTCTCGCCCGCCGCCATTGCGTTTTTCAACGATCTGGTATTCTGCGCAGTTCTCTTTGTTGTAGCGCGAGATTTCCACTGTTCCTATTGGTCTGTCATCGGTCAAACCTTCGGGATGTGTCTTTGCCCACTGTAGAATTTCATAGGTCAATTTGCAATTGGAATCCAATTGAATGGTTTGGCCTGGGGCATCGTAGTTTTGCAATTGTCCGGCGATTGCGTTGAGTTCGGCTGGTATGGTGTTCATGATCCCACCTCCTCTGTCCATCCATTTCCCTGTTTGAGATTTTCCATTCTCTCTTCTCTTATTCGATCTCTTTCGCCCGTTTTGTCAGGTCCGCTGTAGGGTGTGACGGTGTTTGCGTATTCGGCGAGGTGTGTGGCGTGCCTGTGTTTGACGTCGTCAAAGCCGGGTTCTGATACGAGATTGTGTTTTTCCAGGGGGTCGTTTGACAAATCGTAAAGCGTGTTTTGTCCCGAGTCGTAGAGGATGGATTTGTACTGATCGTCGCGAATGGCGATTGCACTCGCATTTTCTCCTATGACGCTTTCTCGCCATGCAATGTCGTTGTTTCCTTCGAGGAGTGAGCGCAGGCTATTTCCATACGCGGTGTCGGGTAGGGGAGGTGCGCCGGCGTAATCGCAGATTGTAGCGGGAATATCCACGCCCGATATGAAGTGCGAATCGTTTTGTCCGTTGGGGATACTGCCGCGTTGCGAAATAACGAGTGGGACTGCCCAGGCTTCTTCTTCAAAAAAGCCTTTCAATACTCTTCGGTGATGCCCAGAGCCTTCGCCGTGGTCGGCTGTAAAGATGATGAGGGTGTTTTCAATGAGGCCATTGTTTTCCAATGTGTCGTAGATCAATCCGATCTGGGAGTCAACGGTTTCTACCATTCGGTAACACTGGTAGATGTAATATCGCCAATCTGTTTCCGACCAGTGGCCGACCCGGTGCCTCTGGTTTGGCGGCATGAGACTGGTTTCGAAGTTGCCGGGCAAATCGGGTAGATCGGACAACTGAGGCTCCATGCCGTATTTCCCCACGGGTCCGTTGACGCCGCAGACATAACAGCAGTCGTGTGGGTTCAGGAGGCCGACGGATAGGAAGTAGGGGCGGTGGTCATTTGCGTGTTCGGCGATATATTGCGCTGCTGCCCGGGTGGCGCCAGAGTCTTGCAGTTCTCCGTAGGGATGTCTGCCGTAGATCACGTCAAAACTTTTGGCAACATCTCGTCCCGTGACATGCCATTTGCCGGAATACACGCAGTTGTAATCGGTGTGTTTGGTCAACCACTGGCCGAGGTCGGGCAGGTTGGGATCGATGGGGAACGGATTGCTGATAACGCCGTGTTCGACGGACATGCGCCCGGTGTACCAACTCGCGCGCGCAGGACAGCAGACGGGGTTGGCGCTGTAGGATCGCCTGAAGGATAAGCCTTCTGCGATCAGGCGATCCATGTTGGACGTTGACACATCACTATTTCCATAGGCGGATATCGCGAGGTGGTGTTGCTGATCTGTGTGGATGAATACAATATTAGGTTGGCTCATTTTTTCTCCTATTTTTTTATACTATAGAGCGGCGAAGGGCAGTGCTGTCACGCCGGAACCGAGTGGAAGGTGTAAGTCACCAGGGTGCACGACGTATCCCGGCATCGCTGCATTCTCCATGTCTCTTTGAAATATCTTGATGGCCGCGGTCATTGCCGGGCGAGGTGTAGCCGATAGCTTCACTTCAATTGGTACGAGCTTTCCACCGGTCTCGACTATGAAATCTACTTCGGTTCCCGCCATCGTCCTCCAAAAGTAGATCTGTGGATCAATTCCCCGATGCGTCAATGTCCGGACGATTTCGGAGAGTACTGCTGTTTCCAGGATAGCACCTCCCATGGGACCAGAGGCGGCATGCTCGGGGTCTTTGAGGCCCGCGAGGTAGCAGAGCGTGCCGACATCTGTAAAATACACTTTCGGGGTCTTGACGAGCCGTTTCCCAACATTGGCAAAGTAAGGGCGCAGTACGATCACCTGATAGGTGGCTTCGAGCACGGAGAGCCAGGCTTTGGTCGTGTTGACCGCCACACCGAGGTCTCGGGCGACATCGGTCAGATTCAGGAGTTGGGCACTTCTGCTGGCCAGGATTCGGAGGAAATTTTGATACTGGGTCAGGTCCCCGACCTGTCGCAGCGTGCGTACGTCTCGTTCGAGATAGGTCTGGATATAGCTGGCTTGCCAAAGGGATGCATCGCGGTTGGGTTGTGTCGCGAGTTCCGGGTACCCACCTCGGAGGAAGCTCTGCCACAGTTTGCCAAAGACGTTTGACGGTTTCAAAGACGACTGTTGCTCGCGCTCCCACGGAAGGGCAAGCTGCGGACGGCCCTCCATTTCTCGTCTGGAAAGCGGCAACAAGCGAAGCATTGCCGCGCGACCTGCCAAAGATTCGGTTACTTTCTCCGCGAGCAACAAATTTTGTGAACCTGTCAATAGGTATTGGCCACTTTCACTTCGGTTCGCATCTATCCTCTCTTTGATATAGGGTAGCAACTCAGGGGCGTATTGCACCTCATCGAAGATAACAGGAGGTGGATACATTTCCAGGAAACTGCGCGGGTCTTGCAGGGCGGATGCCTGAATGTCCAGCGGCTCCAGAGATATATATCTGCAATGCCTGCCAAAGAGATGTTGAAGGAGTGTTGTCTTTCCAGATTGACGCGGTCCGGTCAATACTACGGCGGGAAATTCAGAAGCAGCCCTCGTGAGGATGGGTTCCAACGAACGTTTGATATAATTTTGCATATCGCGGCTTCCTATCTCCGCATCAGATTGCGTTTGGTGACGGGTACTCTGGGTTGACAATATGCATTTCAAATGCATATTGTCAACTTAAAACGAGACATCTTGTGATTATTTTTTGTCTGACAGATCAATGCCGGTTGTGTATTTTGTGCTGACTACCTATAACAGTGAGAAATTTGAGATGAGTTATCGAGAACCTCTTGTAACTGTTATTACTGCAACAAATCCCGGTTTGCTCGCGGTGATCAAATCCGTGCTCGACGATGCCGAGATCCCCTGTATCACTCGGGGCGAGGGATTTCAAACCCTGTACGCGGCAGGACATGTTGATGTGCTGGTATTTGAAAGCGATGCCGAAGAAGCCAGGGCACTGTTGAAAAATCTGTAAAGAGGGATTTTATATGCAGAATATTCTGAAATTGATGGGTTATATGCGTCCCTATTGGAAGCAGGCGACAATTGCTCCGCTGCTGAAATTGATCGAGGTGATGCTGGAGTTGATGCATCCCCGGTTGGTGCAGCGGATTGTAGATGAGGGGATTGCCAGAGGAGATCTGGATCTGGTGATTGAGACCGGGTTGTGGATGCTGGGCCTGGCGATTGGGGGCGTTTTATTTGGAATTGGCAATGCCTGGTTTGGCGTATGGGTGGCGCAGCGGGTGGAGACCGATGTGCGAAGCGCGCTTTTTGGCAAAATTCAGTCACTTTCGTTTGGCAATCTGGATAAGCTGTCAACGGGGCATCTGATTACGCGACTGACCAACGATGTGCGGCAGGTAGGAGAGGTGGCGCGTTTGATATTGCGCATTCTGTCGCGTATGCCGATGGCAATGGTGGGCGGTCTGGTGATGGCGATTGTGACCAGTCCCCGCTTGGGGTTGATGTTTATTGGGCTGGCTCCCGTGATTCTGGGGACTCTAATTCTGGTGTTTCGAAAAGCCAATGCGATGTTTGGCGAAGTGCAGAATCGCCTGGATCGGGTGAATCAGGTGACGCAGGAAAATCTGGCAGGTGTGCGCGTGGTGAAGGCTTTTTTGAGGGCTGACCACGAAATCGAACGGTTTGGAACGGCAAATAACAGGTTGATGGAACAGACGATTCGGGTGACGCAACTGGTGGCTCTGGTGATGCCGTTTATGATGCTGCTATTGAATCTGGGCGTTGTGGGGGTGATCTGGTTTGGGGGAATTGCCGTAACCCAGGGTGGGATGAAGCTGGGTGAGATTATTGCGTTTATCAATTATCTGTTGCTGTTCTTGCAATCCCTGATGATTGGTAGTATGGTGCTTATCCGGATGTCTCGAGCAGAGGCTTCTGCCGAGCGCATTGTCGAGGTGCTGAATAGCGAGCCCGAGTTACAGGATCGGGCAGATGCAAAGCGCGATGTGGTGTTGGGGGGGCAGGTCGCGTTTGAAAATGTGACGTTCAGTTATAATGAGACGGCGGACGATCCGGTATTGCGGAATCTGAATTTTGTCGCCGAACCGGGGCAGAAGGTGGCGATTTTGGGTTCGACAGGGGCGGGCAAGTCGTCCTTGGTGAACCTTATTCCGCGGTTTTACGATGTGGATGCAGGGCGGGTGATGGTGGATGGGATGGATGTGCGCGATGTGGATCAGGGGACGCTGCGACAGCAGATTGGGATAGCACTTCAGGAATCAATCCTTTTTTCCGGTACGATTCGGCACAATATTCGGTACGGGCGGCCCGATGCGACGGATGAAGAGGTTGAGGCTGCTGCCAGGGCAGCTATGGCACACGATTTTATTGTCCAGTTTCCCGATAAGTACGAGACGCTATTGGGGCAGCGCGGCGTGAATTTGTCTGGAGGACAGAGGCAGCGGATAGCGATAGCCCGGGCGTTGATCTCCCGTCCAAAGGTATTGATTTTAGACGATAGTACCAGTGCGGTAGATCTGGCGACAGAGGCCGGGATTCACGATGCGCTTGAACAGATGGTCGGGTGTACGAGTTTTCTGGTGGCGCAGCGGATCAGTACGGTGTTGAAGGCGGATAAGATTCTGGTGCTGGACGATGGTGTGCTGGTTGCCGAGGGTACGCATCAGGAATTGATGGCGTCCAGTTCGGTGTATCAGGAGATTTACGATTCACAGCTCGGAGAGGGAAACGGATATGGCGGAAGTTGATCGACAGCGCGACGGTGAACAGCAGGGTACAGGCGGAATGATGATGGGGGGGCGTCGCCGGATGATGATGATGGGTGACGACGAGCGGGCGCGGGATATTCGGGGAACTACCCGCCGTTTGCTGGGGTATATGAGACGCTACAAGGGGACTTTGATCGGGGTGGTGGGGCTGGTGGTGATCACAACGGGGTTGGAGGTGGCAGGTCCGTATTTGATGGCGCGCGCGATTGATGAGTATATCGCCTATAGCGACTTGCCGGGCCTTTTTCAAATTACCCTGTTGTTGGCGGGGGTGTATGTGGCTATGGCACTGACATCCTGGCTTCAGACGTTTATTATGGCACGGGTATCTCAAAGCTCTGTGCGGGATTTACGACAGGATCTTTTTAACCGCTTGCAGATGCTTCCGCTGCGGTTCTTTGATCGGCGTGCCAGTGGCGATATCATGAGCCGGGTGACCAATGATGTGGATAATATCAGCAGCGTGTTGTCGGAGAGCGTGACGCAGTTGATTAATAGCGTGTTGACCCTGGTGGGCGTGTCGGCCATGATGTTCTGGATGGATTGGCCTCTGGCGTTGATTAGCTTGCTTACCTTTCCGCTGATGACGTCGCTGACAGGACAGGTCGCCAAACGCGCGCGCCGGGGGTTTCGCGAGCAGCAGGCGGCACTGGGTGCGCTCAATGGGATGATTGAGGAGACGATTGCAGCAGAACAGGTGGTGAAAGCTTATGGACGCGAACAGGCTTCTATTGAGGCGTTTGAAAAGTTTAATAACAGGTTGAAATACGCCGGTACGCGCGCGCAGTTTTTCGGGACGCTGATGCCGCCTTTGACCTTTTTTATAAACAATATGGGTCTGGTGATTGTGGCTTTTGCGGGTGGCTATATGGCGGTTCAGGGCGATGTGACAATCGGTGTGATTGCCGCTTTTATCAGTTATGTGCGGCAGTTTGGACGGCCTTTGGGCCAGGTTGCCAATTTGTACAATTCGATACAGTCTGCACTGGCCGGGGCAGAGCGGGTTTTTGAGACTATTGACGAGTTTCCCGAAGCGCCTGATATGCCAGATGCAGTCGCGTTAGAACAAGTTCGGGGCGATGTGGTTTTCAATCGGGTGTGTTTTGGTTATGAAAAAGATGTGCCGGTGCTCAAAGAGGTGAGTTTGCACGCCAGACCGGGGGAGAAGATTGCGCTGGTAGGACCGACGGGAGCGGGCAAGACGACCATTGTGAATTTGCTGACCCGGTTCTACGATATCGATAGTGGGGCGATCTATATCGACGGCCATGATATTCGGCAGGTGAAACGGGAAGCGTTGCGGCGGCAACTGGGTATTGTGTTGCAGGATACTTTTTTGCTGTCTGATACTGTGCGGGAAAATATCCTTTATGGAAGGTTAGATGCTTCGGATGAGGAGGTGGTTGACGCGGCAAAATTGGCCAATGCGGATCCCTTTATTCACCGTCTGCCCCAGGGATATGATACGGTGCTTTCGGAACGCGGCGGCAATTTGAGCCAAGGACAGCGTCA
>JAPOXY010000080.1 GCA_026706845.1 Gemmatimonadota bacterium | reverse complement strand
TAATTCCTCAAGACCCCTCACCGCACTGTGAATTCCGCGATCAAAATTTGCGATGCATCTATCATCCCACCGGTTAATCGTCTTTTGGAGGAATAAACCCGACAATGAATCAACAAGTTTGGCATCAGATAGATATGTCATACGCATACGGGACAATAGACCTTTCGACTCATTGTCATTCAGTGCCTCAGAGAGTTCATCGGGAAAACACAATGCCCAGCGGCGAGCTATTTCCTTTACCTCCCCATTTTCAGATTTCCAGTTCAAAGATAGCGCACGGCGCAAAGAAGAAATCGCTTTTTGCCGGTAATCGTCAATGACTTCAGAGAGTTCATCTTTGCATTTTTTGAGTGATTCCAACAACACATGTTGCTCATCAATTGGGCAGTCCAATGCTGTTGGAATGCGCTCAAATAGCAGTCGCACCGGATCAGACTGCTGACGAAGTACTATTTGGAAGCGATGAGTTTGCGGTGTCAAATATCTCGTGGAAAGTGCGCCCGCAGGAAGCCCTGCCTTCCAGTTTTCAAGCGCGTCATAGCAGGCTCGAATGAGCTCATTTCCAGTTGCTAACCTTGCTTGACTGCCAAAGAGTTCGAGAACAGCGTTGAGATAATCGCGTTTGGTCTGATCGATATCCAAGACAATAAATTCATACTCTTTCGGTTCACGACATAACTGTTCAATCTCAGAAGGCAAAATATCAGATACGTAACCTCCCCCCTTATAGCGTAACGAATATACACTGGGAAACGCTTTGAGACCTGCGGCAAAGAGAATAGGGAGCAAACCAGCGCGAATTCCAAAGGGTGGTTCCATCAGTTCATCAAAGAGATCTGGGATATCCTTAGACTTTTCCGATGAAACTGTGAAAAACTGCTGAACTTTTTCCCATACTTTTTGAAGTCCAGGATCTTCAACTTGGTCGGGTAAAGCGTATTTCCAATCCTCTCCCTTATCAGTGTAATATAGACCTGTATGCAAGAGAATGGTCCGGAACATGGACGCTTCCGGGGGATTGCCTTCTATACCCAGCATCTCCTGACCCGAACGCTCAAGAATCCCGAGCAAGAGCTTCTTACGCGAATTGACTAGAGTAGGAGTAGGCTTGTGCCGAACAATCATCTCATTGTTGATCTTGGGCGTAGAACGGAAAATCTTTGACACGATTTTAGATAGTTCGTCTCTCAAATCATAAGCATTTTCGACTGGTAACGTATTCCCTCTGTAAAACCAGCACGGCCCTTCACTACCCGGCAGGATCAATCGATCAAGGAGCTTTTGAAGATAGCTACGGGCATCATCTGTCATCTGTTGAATTTCAGACAACACCATCGGATCCGATCCCACCATCTCATCATCCCCCTGCATCTGAATTAAACACCACACTTCCAAAGCTGCCTCAAATAGAGGGACAGGCACCCTGGGCACCGCAAGAATAACTCGTTCGTCGCACAGATATTTGGAAGTCAGATTCTCTGCTTCCTGTAATTCCTCCGCTGTTTCAGCAATCACATATATAATCTTCGCATCACATCCAACAGGCACATTCAGATATTCGTCCAGTTTTTCCAAGCTACAATACTCTCCCTGTAGAAAACGCCTGATATGGAAGTCACTGTTATATCTGACTGGCCGCCAGACAGGAGGACTGGCCTCCTCCGTCAAAAAAGTAATGAAATCGAAAGTTCTTCGCTGCCGCGCCTTCTCTTCTTCGAGCCTGCCTCGAAGGTCGGCATCCGTTCCATGCCACACAGAAACTTCATCACTGTGTTTTCTGTGTAAAAGGAGTTTCTTGTCTATGAGTTCTGCAACAACCGCTTCTTCTTGCTGCGACCCATTACTGACTACCCCAGTACCTGCATAGCCGCGCAGGGCAAATAGCAGCAAATCGCGGGGCGTGCGAGACCGCTCACCATTCACACCAAAACCCAACAGACTTGTAGTTCTCAGTGCCGTTGCCGCCTGATCATTATCATCGTCGAGCTTTGAGAGGGCATTCTGTGTTTCAAGCCATTGTCTATATGTTCCACCTACAGCCGTATCTGTACGCATCTCCGGTGAAAAATATTCGTAGAGATGGTCCGGGCTAACGGGATTTTGAAAATCTATGAAATTAAGAAAACTGAACAACGTCCTTTCGTTCTGCGCGACCCGACCAGAAATGCGCGGTAGCAAATACAAAGTGGTGGGTTCCAGGGGATATGCACGGCGCAAGAGCGACTGGAGTTCTGATATAGTAAAGTCGGAAAACAGCCCAAGTTGCTTGCACTCTAATGCAGAAGATTTTGCTTGTTCATCAAGCAAGATATTAGAGCGATTCTGTTCGGAAACCACTTCTGATAGCAAACGGTATATTTCCTTGCTATCGTCGATATACTGAATGGTCTGGAAGCGACCCTCAATTTTTCTCCATTCTGCACGAACCGAAGCCGGTGAATTGCTCGCATATTGCAACAATTCCTGGTGCAACAATAAGCCGAGCGTTACGGGAATAGCTATAGACCGACTCACACACTCAGCTAATAATTGAATTTCACTCAAAGCAGCAGAACGCCCCTCGGCAATCAAAGACTCAATATGGCGTCCAAACTCATCCCACAAAATCACAATCCGATCACAGCCTGCGGCCCGTACTTTATCCCGAACCGTGCCGAGCAATTCAATTGCCTGATCAATCGTTTCACATGGCATTGACGCAATCGTACGCGCCTGACGACCGAGTTTTAAGCGCCCCATCCCTTTGAGCGCGGCATCCTTCAGACTCTCGCCCAAATTTTCACAATAGCCCTGCAATGCTAGCACAAGCCCTTTGTCTTTCCCGTTGCGACGCTCTCTAGCAAACTTACTCAAATCTGGGCTAACTGCTTCCAGCTTGTCTTCAATAGCAAATAATGTTTCATCGGCATCAGGGCGATTCTCAATCAAATGCAACAAATAGGTCGCCGTAATTGATTTCCCCGTGCCATAGGGCGCAACAACAAAAAAGGCGCGATCAGGCGTCTGGCCCGCAAGTGCCTTGAGCAGCGACACACTCTTGGCTGTAGGCTGGTAGTGTGCAATCCGATTCGGATATTCTGCATCGTATTGTATGTTGATAGAACGCAGAAATACTTCAGCATCAAATTTGGCTGTTATTTCAAGCTGCATGCTGATCTCTCCATTGGATCATGTCGTAGTGATTTCTCAACCAATCAACGGGTTGCATTCGCCGAATGCGTATTCTTCTATCTCCTGCGAGACCATCCACCTGGATGTTCTTATTTGGGTCCGCGTTTTCCGCCTGAAGAGCAAGCGACAATAGGGATTCACTCGTCAGTACAAATGCTCTGCCTGGACCGCCTAGGCACGTTGCTGCCTCTCTCACGGATATAGGGAATGTATCCTTGCCTGTCCTGGACTCCTCAAATGCTATGGAGAGGACATAGCCCAATAAATGAGTGGGAATCTCCTTTTCCCCTTGATGCACCTGATAATATTCTGATGAGCGAAAATAGCTCAATAACCCCAGTTCGACGAATGGGCACTCAAGCGCATCTTCCGGATCTTTGTCTTCTGTTGGAATATTCCTGGCATAGCTCTGCAACAGACAGGCAACATCTCGATCAATGGTATTTTCACTGGGTGGGCGAGATCGTAAGTTTCCCACATCGCGCATTAGACGATTTATGCACATAGACTTTTCAAATCGGGAGTGAGTAAAAGTATTGAAGAACCATTTCCATGTATATACCTGCGTCTGGGGAGCAACCAGATTAACGTGCAAAGCCCACCATGTCCCAATATCAACAAAATAACGGTCTCGCTCATAAATAAGCTGGCCAAGCTCAGTTTCTTTTAAACGGGTCTGACGCCCACTACCTGTCTCGCGCTCTGCCAATCCTGTTACCTCCAGCCAGTGGCGAATAGAACGAGACATATTTTTTCCAACGCCGAGAAAATCTGCAACATATTCATGATATAGCAACTCGGGTTCCTCAATGAGCAGCTTGAGTCCTTTGTGAAGCCACCCCTCTCGAATTGCAAAAGTTTCGTGTCCACTAAACTTCATCATCCCACCTCCGCTAAAAGCGACAATCTTCGCCGACTGAACCTCCGCAATTGTTCACACAATCGCGCCAAATGTGCAACTGTCTCATCGACATCTTCAACCATATTAAACTCCGAAAAACTAAACCGAATACTCGCATAAGCCTCTGGTTCAGATAAACCCATAGCACGCAACACATACGAAGGCTCGGGCCGCTGATTGGTGCATGCCGAACTCTGTGAACACCGAACCCCCTCTTGGTCCAACCGTGCCACAAGTGCCTGACCATCCACATCTCGAAACAGCAAATTTGTCGTATTACAAACCCGCATATCGGGATCGCCATTAATCTCCACATCGGGTACTCGATCAATGACCGACTGCTCAAAGTGGTCCCGAAGCGAAGCCAGAAGCACCTGCACATCCTTGAACCGATCTAACCGCAACCGAGCCGCAGTTCCTATGCCAATAATACCCGGCACATTCTCTGTCCCTGGTCGCAAACCACCTTCTTGCGGCCCACCCCAAAGCAATGGCAACAAACCTTTGGACGACCTCACATAGAGTGCCCCAACGCCCTGTGGTCCGTGGAATTTGTGAGCGGTAAAAGTCAAAAAATTAACGGGCAGTTCTGTTACAGAAACGGGCAATTTGCCAACAGCCTGCGCCGCATCGGTGTGAAATAACACCCCCCGGGATTGACAAAGTCGGGCAATCTGCTCAACGGGTAAAATTGCGCCTGTTTCATTATTCACCCACTGCACGGAAACCAGATCAGTATTTGGCGTAACCGCCTCATCCAATATCTCCCAAACCAACTGCCCACAGCGATCCACCGGAACAGATACGACCTCAACGCCTCTTGCACTGAGATAATCGTTCATCTTCACAATTGACGAGTGTTCTACGGTCGTCGTCACAATGCGAACCCGTTTTTCCGTTGGGGCGCGTTGAACAACAGAATTAAACACCGTATTATTCGCCTCGGTCCCACTCCCCATAAACACAATCTGATCGGCCTCAGCCCCCACCAACTTTGCAACGGCTTCACGCGCTACAACCATTGCTTCGCGCACCCGGTCACCAGCCGAATGTGCGCTCGACGGATTGCCAAAATCCTCGCCCAATACACCCATCATTGCCTCGCGCACCTCGGGGAAAGGTCGCGTCGTCGCATTATTGTCTAAATACACTTCACGCATGATCGACTCTAAAGCAAAATTCGTGCCTGAAATGGAAGAATTCAATGGGGGAATCGCATTGGAGTTACCGGCAATGTGCTGCGCGTGGCAGCTAAAATCATGCCGCAATGATAGGTGCTATTCCTATCGTCACGCCTGTAGGTCTGAAGTAGGCGTATAGAGGGGAGAGGTTGCTTTTAAAGCTTAATCCGCAGCAAAAACAAAGGGAATTATATACGAAAATGACGAAGATCTTAAAAACAATTTCGAAAGTGCTTGTCTGGGTGCGTTCTTTTTTGTAAAGCCTCTAAAAGTAATAGGTTATTAGCATTTCGTGTTTATTATAGTGAAAAACTGTCCTTTTGTTAAGCGATTTCTGTTACTTTCTCACAAAAATCGCTCACATTTAGACCCTGTTTCATCTGGGCAAGTGGTACATATCTTTCACATGACCACCTATTTATCGCTCAAAATATACAGAGATTGTTCTGCGCCAAACAGACGATTCTCAAATTCAAGTTGTGAACAAGGGTATAATACAGCATATTGAAAACACAATAAAGGTATTTGATGCTGTCCATTATCATTATCAAGGAGGGTATCATGGATCTCATCCGCGAATCATCTCTTTTTCAATCCCTTACCCAACAAAGCAGAGAGGAAAGTTTTGAGCAGGGCATTGAGCAAGGGGAAAGAAAAAGCACGCTCGAAGATATCCTTGAAGTGTTGGAGATTCGATTTGATCTTCCTGCATCACATTCCTTATCTGATCGCATCGCGGATATTGAAGATTTACAACGCCTCAAGCAGTTGCACCGCGCAGCGATACAGGTGTCCAATCTCGATGAATTTGGACGCCTGTTAGATTCAACGATGTGATCTCTTTTTAAATAACCAACCGCTTCACCTCATGCTTCTTAGCGAAATACACATTATTTCCCATCACAGGACCGGGGATTTGGAAAGCGTCTTCTTCCTCGTACAGGGGCGTAATGGCACGGTGGGCTGGATCGAACGCATAAAAAGACCCCGTCGTAAAACCGTATAGCTTCCCATCTGGTCCATTTTGAAGACCCAGATCCAGCGGACGATCATCTAAGGGAATCGCATAGTGAAACGCCCGCGAAACAGGATCAAACGCAAACAGAACAGGACCCTCATCGCCCAGAGCCGTACCGTACAGCAACCCATCCTCGCCGACAACAAGTGCATTAATCGCCGAAATCTGCCTATCGAGCGTACCCTCCCACACCTTCTCTCCCCGCTCATAATCCCACAAAAACAACACCGCCTGTGAAACCCGCGGACGGGTACCGGACCCCCCGTTAATCGTCGTCCCCACCGCGAGCAAATCCTGGCGAAACAGCCATGCCAGCGACCAGCAACTCGCCTCACCGGCAATATCGCGGTAAGACCCAAACTGCTCCGTACCCGGATCGAACCACGACAGCGGACCACCCCACAAACCGTAATCCGGAACAGACGCAATCCACACCCGATCCATCGGACCCGTCACCATCGCACGGGGGCGATAGGACACCTCATCCACACGCCCTAAATCGCGCGGATTGCTATCAGCCTTCAATCCAAATTCATACGGACGCGAAGGATCATACACCGACAGCCTCGCACCGGGATAAGAACAAATATAGAGCTTCCCGTTCAAATTCCCCATCGAATACGCTTCTCCAGTCGCCGTGGAACAAACCCCCAGATCCGTCATCTCGCCCGAAGAAGGCACATACCGAAACAAATGCAACGGCAAAATACTTGACCCGTATATATTGTCATCTGGCCCGCGATGCACCAAAAACAAATCGCTCCCTGCTGACTTGTATGCAATGGGCAATTGCCTCGTCGCCCCCGTCTCGGGATGTGTAATACCAACCACGCGGTACATCTGCGTATCCCGATCCGCAAAATCAACAATCGAGCCATCGGACATCGTCGGCAGCGTTTCAGACTCGGGAAGCGACGCCACCCGAACCGCTTCAAAACCCGCCAGACGAAAATTGCCCTCAGACGACGCGATATAAAGCACCCCATCAGACGCCCGCATCAACGCCGACGCCCCACCATCCTCCTTTGCCACAACCGGTCCTACCGGCTTATGAACACCCGACTTCGGATCCAACACCACCACATGGGGCCGCGTCATCTTAATCTCGCACGCAACCGTCCCATCGGGCGCACACATCGGATAACAATACATATCCGTCTCATCCATCCGTCCATACCGCACAAACTCACCCGTCCTCGGATCGTAACTCGTCAACCCCGCCGAACCGTAACACCCGATCCACAGCACCCCCTGGGCATCCTCATCAATACGGCAGGGAAACGTATCATCCGGCAAATTGATCGCACCCAAATTATCCAAACGCCCCGCCTTTGGATCATAGCAAAACAAATACCCCGCGTACGCCGCCCCGATATAAATCACACCACTTCGACTCAGCAACGTCGCCGTCGGATAATGCGCCGAAGGCAGCGTCGCCGTCACCTGATCCGTATCACCCGTAACCGGATCGATCTTCACCACCATAAAACCATCTGCCTGCTGGCCCATCACAGCCACCAGACAATCGCGACCCTCTGCATTCAGCGCCGGAAAAATACGCACCCAATTGACACTGCGGATCGGCACGCCAAGAGTATGAACAGAAGACACGACACACCCCCAAAAAAATATGGGATGACCCGTTCCTGGATCATCCCACAACAATCAAAACTGATATTCCCGTTTGGTCTTAGACTTCTTCGGTTGACTGGGCGAGGGCAAAGACTGCGTATTCGAAGTGTGTACAGGACACGGGCGCTTGGGTTCAGTACCCGGCTTAAACACCTCCGTATAGCGCCTGGAACAATAAATAGACGCCACCTGGTATGTCTCCCCACAAACCTCCACCTTTGGAATATCCTCCGGCAACACAAAATCTTCAACCGGCAACTGAAGCACCGTGTGCGCGCGCCACATAAACTCCGCCCAAATCGGCAACGCCACAGCCGCACCCGACATCCGACGCCCCATCGACACCTTGGAATCAAACCCCACCCAAACCCCACACACAATCTGTGGCGTAAACCCAATAAACCACGCATCGGCATACTCCTGCGTCGTACCCGTCTTCCCCGCGGCGGGACGACGAAATCCATAAGCCGTACGCGCACTCCACCCCGTACCCGTCAAAACCGCGTAATTTTCACCCGCCCGCATATCCAGAATCGACTGCATCAGATTCACAGTCACAGCCGCAGTCTCTTCGCTCAGCACAACCTGTTCGCGCCCCTGCACATTCTCCTCGAGCACATTCCCATTCTTATCTTCAATCTTCAAAATCGACATCGGCGTCACCCGAATACCCTTATTCGCCAGCGTCCCATAAGCCGACACCAATTCCAGCAACTTGACCTCACTCGTCCCCATCCCCAAAGACAAAACCGGTTGAACCTGCGAATCAATACCCATCTTCATCGCGTAATCCACCACCGTCTTTGGACCCACCTTTTCCAACACCTGGGTCGTCACCACATTGCGAGAACCCGCAAGCCCCTCGCGCATCGTCATCCACCCCAAAAATTTTCGGTCGTAATTCTCCGGCTGCCAATACGTCCCATCGTACATCTTAATCGACACAGCAGTATCGGGCAACCGCCACGTAGGCGTATGGCCCTTATCAACCGCAGCCGTATAAATAAAAGGCTTAAAAGCAGACCCCGGCTGCCGCAGAGCCTGCGTAGCGCGGTTAAACTTACTCTCTTCAAAATTGCGCCCGCCCACCATCGCCAGAATATGTCCCGTATGCGGATCCAGCGCCACCAGCGCCCCTTGCAATACCAGATTCGCCAGCGTATCCTGATGCGTCTTGATCTTCGCAAAAAATGCCGCATCCGGGGGATCGCGCTTCCAATTGGCAGCCACGCGATCTTTTATCCGCTCCATCAAATTTTGCGACACCACATCCTCTGCAATCTCCTGTAACCGACTATCCAGCGTCGTAGTAACAGTCGCGCCATCGTAAAGCACACTCAGCCCATAGGTATATTCCAAATACTTGCGGATATCCTCTGTAAAATAGGGCGCCTCTCCCACCTCCTCGCGATTCTCCTTCAAAACAATCGGACGCTGAGCAATCGAATCGTATTCTACCGCCGTAATCTTGCCCGACCCCCGCATATTGTACAACACCACATTATTGCGCCTATCCAGCGAGCGCTCGGGATGGTAAATCGGCGAATAGGGAAGCGGCCCCTTCAAAAGCCCGACCAACAACGCCCCCTCCTCCATCCTCAACCGCTCGACATCCTTCCCAAAAAAGCGGCGCGCAGCAGTCTGAATACCGTACGCACTATTGCCAAAATACATCTGATTAAAATACATCGTAATAATTTCGCGCTTGGTATAGGTGCGCTCCAAAAGCACGGCAGTCATCTGCTCCTGAATCTTCCGCTTCCACGTTGGATCCAGCGTCAAAAAAATATTGCGCGCCAATTGTTGCGTCAGCGTACTCGCACCGTGCCCTTTCAAAGTACCAGACGTATAAACATTGCGGAACACCACGCGGATAATATCGGGAACACTCACACCCCAGTGCCCCCAAAAACGCTGATCTTCCGTAACAATCAGAGCATCGATCACGGCACTCGGCAACTGCTCAAACGCAATGGGATCGCGCCTCTGCACCCAGAACTTCTTCAACTCGACCCCATCTCGAGAAAAAATATTAGTCGTTTGCGCGGGATCCACATCCTCCAACTTGTCAAAAGACGGCAAACCATCTTTGTACGCGTAAATCACCGCAGCAGCAATGCCCAAATACCCCACCGCGCAAATAACACAATAGATCGCCATACGGGAAAGATAGGGCCTTATCCAATGGATTATACGATCAATATAGGGTCTTATCCTATCCATCCTGACCTATTCCGGGTAAAGCCACGGCACGCGGCTGATGAGATAATCGCGTTGTTTCTCCATCATCACCTCAATCACAGCAGGACCTTCCAGCCCCAGAGTATCGGCAAAAACCGCTTCAAAACGGTCGGGATCATCCACGCGGATACCCCGTGCACCCAGAGACCGCGCCAGATCTGCAAGACGGGGCGTCTTCATATCCGTATCGATCACCCGACCATTAAAAGCCTGCGCCTGAGCGCCGCGAATCGCAGAAAGACTGCCATCATTGGAAACAACCGAAACCGTCTCAATACCGTGTTCGGCCGCAGTAGCGAGTTCACTCGCCGTCATCTGAAATCCGCCATCGCCGCAAAACGCCACAACCTGCTGATCTGGACACGCGAGCTTCGCGCCAATAGCAGCGGGAACCGCAAACCCCAGCGTAACCGAATGACTGGGATAGAGAAACGTACGCGGCACAGTAATCGGATACTCGTCAAACGCGCGATACCCAATAGACGTAACATCCACCACAATAATCGCATCCTCGGGAAGCGACTTGCGCGTAACCCCCATAATGGGCACTGGCGCGCGATTGGCCCCGGCTTCGGCACGCGTGCGCTCGACAAAATCGCCCCAATCCGCTGTATAACCACCCGCCACCTCGACAAGCTGGGGAATCGACAGCGCCAGATCGCCTGCAGCACCCGTTTCAATCGGATACTCGCGCCCAAGCTCTCGCGGATCGGGATCGAGTTGAACCTTGCGATCCGGCAGCGGAAGCGACCAGCTCCGCGTATCGATCTGCGTAAAGCGGCAGCCAATCGCGAGAAGCAAATCGGCACTGCCGAGAATCGTCTTACCCGCCTGCGCCGAACAATGCCCCACAGTCAGGGGATGACCATCTGGCATAACCCCCTTTCCCAAACGGGTATAAACAACGGGAATATTGAGCCCCTCTGCAAGAGAACGAAGCGCATCGGTAGCATTGGCGTGAATAACCGCGCTACCCGCCAGAATAGCCGGACATTTTGCCGCGCGAAGCACCGAGACCACGCGGTCAATATCCGCGCTATCCGGATACAGGCGATCCCCCTCAACTACAGGCGGAATATCCGCCACACCCTCTTCCGCAGCGACATCGGTCGGCAATTCAATAACCGCGGGACCAGGACGCGGAGCGCGCAGTGCCTTGAACGCACCGACAACCGCATCGGGAATTTCACCAACAGACCTGGGACGCGCAAAAAAGTGCGTAATCGACTTAAAAAAAGACGCTTGATCCAGACCGTGAAAACACTTGGCGCGATCCCGACCGTCAAAAGCAACCTCTGTCCCCCCGGTAATCAACAGCACGGGAACGCAATCCGTATGGGCATCCACCAGACCCGTAGAAGCATTTGTCGAACCAGGACCCGGAACAGTAAGCGCGACACCAACGCGCCCAGAAGCGCGCGCATACCCATTCGCAATCAAAGTCGCGCCCTGTTCGTGGCGGATGAGCAAATGGCGAATACCACCAGCGCGCAGCACCGCGTCGTAAAGATGAATATTCTGATTGCCGGGCATACCCGTAAGCATATCAACACCCTGCGCTTTCAGACTCTGGATAAGTACATCAGCACCAGTCATAAAAAATTCCTTTCAACGCATAAAAAGATCGAAATATTCTACCGCAGTCTTATCCCATGTAAACCCAGAACGCACATAATCGCGGGCTTCGCGTTCTATTTCTTCGCGCTCTGTTGCGGGCAATTGAAAAAAAACGTGAATCTGATCGACAAACGCCTGATAATCATTGGGCGGAATAAGATACCCCCCCTTGCTAACACTCTCCGTAAGCGCATCCACAGCAAAAGCAACAACAGGCGTACCATCGTGCATACACTCGAGATGGGTAATGCCAAACCCCTCCACATCGTTGGGATAGGGCACATTGGGCATAATAAAAAGATCGGCTTCTCCTCTGATAAATCCCAACTCTTCATCGCTCAGATAAAGCAACAACACGCGGTCTTGGAGACCATTTTCTTTCCAAATCTCGCGAATGCGCTCGGCATCTGGCCCAGAACCGCTAACGATCAGTTTGATATCTCGATTGAGCAACGGCACACCGCATGCCAAAAATTTAGCCACGCCTTTCCGAGGCACCTGCCTGCCGAAATTCAGAACAATTTTATCCCGCCCAAATTGAACGCCGTGTTCGGCTTCAAATCGCGCTTTGAGAGCCTCGCGCTGCGCCCTCGGAATACTGGGCGGATCGATACCGAGATAAATAATATCAATTTTTTCAGCGGGCACACCAGCCTGAATGGAAAGTTCTCTGGTAATTTGACTGATAACAGCCACCCTGTCACAAAACGAAACACCAAAGCGCATCATGCGGCTAAATATCGGATTGGAAAACGTCATCTCCAAACCGTAAATAGTCACCACAAAACGCACGCGCGTGAACAACCTCAGAAATGGCGCAATAGAACAAATCACGCCATCGCTAAAATAAATCGCATCAACCCGCCTGAAAATAACACAACAAAATGATATCAGAAACGCATAAGGCACGAACCAGATCAGATGCAAAAGCGAATCTCTACCCAGTGCCACCAGTTTGACCGAACACATCTCAATCAAACGATGATAGAGATTATAACAATGCGTCTGAATACCCCCCACACTGGGCGGGTAGCGACGCGCGAGAAAAAGGATGCGGAAGTTGTTTTTAGAAGACATAACTATGCAATATCCGCCTGCTCGCTGCGCTGAATCAATTCTCGTTCCGCCCGATCGCGGTCCGCCGCGTTATCAAGCGGAAAAACAGTCGCGCCGGGACAGGGTTTGGGATACAAAATGCGACTGGCACCGGCCTGTTTCATAGCCTCAACAACCGGTTTTGTATCGCACGCAAGCGCGATAATCGTGCCGCCACCCCCTGCACCAGCGAGCTTTGCCCCCAGTGCGCCGCCATCCAATGCAGCCTGAATCAGCCGCTCATTTTCCGGCCCCGATCCCCCCAGGTCGCGCTGAATCTCGTGATTCTCAATCATCAGCGCACCCAGATGCGCCCAATCTTTGGCGAGAATCGCGCGTTTGCCCATACGCGCCAAATGGGCAATCCGCAAATAACAACGCCGGACCTCTCGATCACCTGCCAACCAGCGCTCTCGAATAGGCAAATGAACAGTACCCGACGAGCGCTGGACACCCGTATGCCCCAACACAAAGGGATAATCCCCGACGTATTCGTGGAGCGGTTCAACAGTCGCATAAGGCTCATCGCCAAATGCGCGGTAAAACTGCTTGCCATTAAAATCCATATAATTCAAACCGCCAAACATGCACATATACGCATCTTGATACCCGCATAAAGCCATATAGTTCAACTCAATATGCCGCGCCATCTCAGCGCAAAAAAAAGGATGCTCATCGCGTCCCAGAAATGCAAAAATCGCGTTGAGAATAGACACACTCATAGCCGACGAACTGGAAAGCCCAGCGGAAAAAGGCACATTGCACGCCCAGCGCAGAGAAAATTTCGCACTGCCGAGATCCAAAAAATGGACGATAGCCTTCGCCACATCAAAATAACCGCCATCCGGATACAGATCTTCGGGGCGATGCACGTCAAAGCGCTGCCCGGCAACTTCAAAACTGAGCACATCGGACGGCGCAATCAGAACCGCGGCGCGTTCTCGCGTCGAACACGAAATAACGCTACCGCCGTACATATCGGTGGGATTTCCAATAATGCCACACCGCCCTGGGGCAGTGGAAAAAAACGCATGGGTCATTAGAATTGTCTCAGGCGCTTTTGCAGGTACTGGCGGAGAAGGTACCCATAGCGCTGATCGAAAAGGGCAAAATCGATAAAGGATTTGAAATACGATTCAAAATCGCCAATATCATAGCGCAATTCTTCGGGATACAACTTGATACAGCGAACAGTATGTCCCATTTTAATAAGTGTCGAAATCGCATCTGTAAGCTCGAGCTTGCCCCTGTAACTGGGAGATGTGCGTTTGAGAGCAATAAAAATTTCTGGATTAAAAATATAACGCGCGGCCACGCCGAGATTGCTCGGTGCATTTTCCGGTGCGGGCTTCTCCACAATATGCGCGATTTCAAAATCGTCTTCAGACTCGCCGTTCACAGGCTCGACAATACCATACTGGTTTTCTTCGCCCTCAGGCACTTCAACAACCGCAATAGTACAACTGGCGCCATTTTCTCGATGCGATTTGATCATCCGTCGCAAGAGACCCGCATGATTGCCCGATTTGATAATCGTATCGCCAAACGCCACCACAAATGGCTCGCCGGCAACAAAGTCCTCAGCCCTGCTAATGGCATCGCCTATGCCCGCGGGCGTAATATGACCGGAAGGAATAATTTGTCGCGTATAAAAAAATTTAACCCCTTCTCTTTCATAATCGAGTTCATCGAGCAAATTCTCGTGATCGCTCTCCGAGAGATAATTCTGCAATTCCGGATCCCGATCAAAATGATCTTCTATCGTACGCTTATCCTTTCCCGTCACAAAGAGTATTTTCTTTAACCCCTGTTCAATCACCTCTTCAACCACATACTGAACCACGGGTTTCCGTCCCACGGGCAACATCTCTTTGGGCTGAGATTTGGTCGCAGGCAACAGACTCGTACCCAAACCGGCAACCGGAATAACGACTTTTTCAATCTCCATAGCGCGATGCTCCTCCAAATGCCAAACGCTTGACAGAGTGCAATTTGTCCCTTAGAATATCAATAAAAAATAACAGGAGAAACTTGTAGAACGCAAGGTAAAAGAATTTCATCATGTTAAACAAACAAATAACAGACTCCCGCGCGTGGACTGCTGAGACAATTGATGCGTCTTCTGACTGGTATTACCCCTTGTCTGAAAGCTATTTATCTGCGCTCGACAGCGAAGTGCAAAAACATGCGGACGCAATATCTGATCTTCGCGTCTCCGACACCATCGCCTGGGCGCCGTGTCTCCAACCCATTCTGGACGCATTGCAAACCGGACGAGGATTTGCCATCATCGAGCGCTTGCCCGTAGAATATTACACGCAGGACGAAGCGCGAGCCGCATATTGGATGGTAGGGCAATGTTTGGGCGTACCCTTTGAACAAAATATCGAAGGCACGCTACTCTACGACGTGCGAGACACCGGACGAGATGTAAAATCGGGCGCGCGCTTTTCCGTAACCAATGCAGAAAGTTCGTTTCACACAGATGGCGCATTCGGAACACAAGTACCCGAAATAGTCGGCCTGTTATGTATCAAAACCGCGCGGACAGGTGGGCGCAGCCAATTAATCAGTGCCTGTGCAGTATACAATATATTACACCGTCAAGCGCCCAATGTTCTAAACGCGCTTTACTCATCTTTCTATTTTGACCGACGCGGACAATTTCTCCCGGGCGAAGCACCTGTAAAAAAGACCCCTGTTTTTTACTGGGACAAACAAACACTGATCATGCGCTACCTGCACTATTATATCCAGGTGGGACATCGAGAAGCAGATATACCACTCACATCAGAACAAGAGCGCGCACTACAAGCCGTTGAAGACATATTAAAGCGTCCCGAAATGCGTGTGGAATTTGATCTCACACCCGGACAAATGCTATTTACCAACAACGACTGGATCCTGCACAACCGAACGGCTTTTGAAGACCATCCAGACCCAGACCAAAGACGGCATTACGTGCGACTGTGGTTGATGCAAAAGGACAATGTAGATGGCTGCATTGAGAACCGCGATTGAAGACCGCAAAAGCCGGTGGCAGATCAGTCTGTTGTTGGACGAGCAGGCTGTCAGTGGTCTCGGTGTGGTAAAAAAACACATGCAGATCGATTCTGCTGTTGTAAAAATGGGTGGCATTGCCGGTGTATGGACGGATTCCAATCATCGCCGGAAAGGATATGCCAGTCAGGCCATGTGGGAATCAATTGCACTGATGGAGCGCCAGAACTGCGACATGAGCATTTTGTTTGGCATTGACGATTTTTACCATCGATATGGGTATGCCGTGGTATTTGCCAATCAGTCTATGTGGTTGAAAACATCGCAATTATTGTCGCTGAACGGCCCTTTGAAAGCGCGGAGAGGGCGCAGGGCTGATCACGAGACAATGCGCCGATTGTACAAAAATTACAATGCCGCGCGCTCAGGCATGGACGCACGTCAAAAGAACTGGAAGCCGAGATGGTATATGCCAAATCTGGGCAAAGATACGGTTCGCCGTGCGGGAAAATTTCTGGTGGTGTATGACGCTCGGGACCGGGTGCGTGGATATGCAGTTTACGACATACAGGCGGGGCGCACCGTGGTAACAGAAGTCTGCGGAAAGGACCGCGAAGCACTTGCCTCTGTCGGGAAGACCATCGCAAGACGAGCAAAACGTGCAGGCGCTGAAGAAGTACTCTTTCATCTGCCTTGCGATGATCCATTTATCTCGCTGTGCATACCCCTGGGATGTGCGTGTTTGATCGCGTATCCGTTTAATCAAAGTGCAATGGGACGCATTATCCATCTGAATCGTCTGATGAAAAAATTGCTGCCCGTATTCCAAAAACGATGGGCGCACTCAGAATTGAATTGGACAGGTGAATTTGCCATTGATACAGACATTGGGCGCGTGGGCTTCGAGATTTCCGAATCGGATATTGTCATGGCCGATGTTGGTGGCCGTGCCCGGGTGTCAATGCCTCAAATGGCGTTGACACAACTGGTAATGGGGTATCGACAGGTAGTAGATATTGCTTATAATG
>JAPOXY010000079.1 GCA_026706845.1 Gemmatimonadota bacterium | reverse complement strand
GAAAGATTGCGAATCTCCCCAATCTGGCGCACATCGCGCTCGACGTAAGTCTCGAAATAGTCGCCAAGAGCTTGACGCGGTTCGAGTTTCTGATCGTGAATGCGGGGATAAAAACCAGAGTACAAAATATCATCTACGCTTTCGCTCGCGCCGGTTCCTCGGCGTTCTGCAAGAGAGAAAGGCAACAGGCGTAGCAGTGCTGTGCGCCCTGCCAGAGACTGGTTAATGGCATCGGAGAGCCTGAACTGCTCGCTGCCCGTGAGTACGAAAAGGCTATTTCTGCGCTGTTCATCGGCAAGTACCTGCAAATAGGACAAAAGCTCGGGCACGCGCTGGATCTCGTCCAAAATGGCACCCTCGCCGATATGAGAGAGAAAGCCTCTGGGATCGGCCTCGGCAAATTCCCGCTGATCGGGAGCTTCCAGATTGACATACTTCAGATGCGGAAAAGCTACGCGGCAAAGGGTGGTCTTGCCGGACTGACGCGGTCCAGTCACAGTGACAAACGGATATTTTTCGAAAAGTTCGACCAGACAGGGTGTAATCTCGCGCTTAATCATAGCACCTAAAATAACCGAAGGTGTGACAATATGCAACTTAAACTTTCAAATTTACCCTATTTTCCCTTATGCCGCACTCGCCTTGCTCCGAATCTCCGTCAGATGAAAAGGCGTTGCCGCCCGTCCGCCCTCGGGCAGTCCAAGAGGCAATTTCACATCCAGCAAAAAGGGTCGTTCCTCGCCTTCCACCACATCCAATCCCCGCGCAATCGCACCTTCCAAATCCGATTCCTCATTGACCTGCATCCCCTCCACACCAAACCCCTCTGCAATTTTCACCGGATCAATCCCATCCAGAACCACGCCCGGATATTCTCCCGTCTCCTTCATCACACCGCCCGCCCGCTCAAAATTAGTCGCCACAATCCCATAAGACCGATTATTTGGAATCACAAAAAGCACTGGAATCTGGTGGTGGGCAGCAGTCCAAAGCCCGGAATCGGCATAATACATTGACCCATCGCCCACCAGCCCAACCACGGGCTTGTGCGGCACCGCCAGTTTCAACCCAATCGTACCACCAATCCCATAACCCTCCGAACCCCCAGCCGCCCGGATATAGGCATTGCGTCCCGCGCCATACGCATCTCCTCGACTATCTATTGGCAGGGCGTATTGCTCGACCATCATCAAACCACCGCCCAACCTCTCCAGCCCCCGATCGATTGCATCTACCAGCACATAGGGTCTCACTTGCCCGGCCTCCTGCGCCACGCGCTTTGCCGCCGCTTTTCGCTTTGCGTGGAGTGAAGCAGCGTGCATCTCGGCGCGGGCGAGGCGCTCGGCAAAAGACACCTGAGGCGAAGCGCGTTCAAGACATTCGAGCGTCCTGAACTCATCTGCCAAAATCGCCAGATCCAACCCCGGAAGATTCGTAAAATTCTCGACATCTGGCCCAATACCAATCAGGCGTTGCGCACCCGACAACGCATCAAAATCCTGGGGTTTCCCGCGACCATTGTGGCGCGCGCCAATACACACAATCAGATCGGGCGACACCTCGGCAATAGCCTCTGCGATCCGCCCGCAGTGAAGACTGTGGCTTTGCGGAGTCCTGCGCATCTCCGTCCATGTACCCGCAATCGGACATCCATACTGCTCTGCCAACGCCATAACTCGCGCCTCTGCCCCACTCTTCCAAATACCATCCCCAACATAAAACAGCGGCCGCTGGGCATCGGACAGCGCACGAATAACAGCTTCGACATCCTCATCTGCCGGATAACCCGCACGCACGGACTGAATCTCCCCCTCAATAATCTCTGTACTCACCTTATCATTTCCGAGCAACCGATCGTAAACAGCGAGGTGAACCGGACCGACCGGCGGTGTTTTGGCAACCCGCAGCGCGCGCTCAATCGCCTGCGGCAAGCCATCCGATTCAATCACCGTCCAACTCGCCTTAGTAAAAGGCTCCGCAATCGAAGTTGGCCCCACATTATGCGTCAAATCCAGACCCACCCGGTCTCCATAACTCCCCGTATCCCCCGCAAACGTGAGCACCACAACGGGCAGACTACCACTCCAAACATTGATCAACTGCCCCAAACACTGCGCCAACCCGGCACCCAGGTGGACAACCATCACAGCCGGATCGAGATTCCCCTGCGTATATCCCCCTGCTATCGCAGCCACACTACCCTCGTGAAGTGCCAGAATACCGTGAACATTGGGATTTATGTGAAGCGCGTCAAAAAAGAGCGCTTCTCGAGAGCCAGAATTGTTAAACACATACTGCACACCCAGCGCGGCGAGTTGCTCGACAATGATTTCGGATGGGGTTGCTGTAATAGATCTTTTTTTCATAAACCCTGACCTCCTTGGCTATTTGTCATAAAAAAGAAAATCCAGAGCGCTTATGATAACCTCGCACCCAGAACAGCACAAGCAATACCAGAACAGGTGAGATTTCCATTGTCGCGCTCGGGATGCATTTTATATTCCTTCAGCAAAACCAACCATATCTTCAGAGTTTTATTACCAGGAGACCACAATGAAAATCACAGATATCAAAATGACAGTCGTAAAACAACGCCTGGAAAAACCATTCTGGAACTCGATTGTCACCACGCGCTCCAAGTCCCGCGCCAGATTGGAGGTATATACAGATGAGGGCCTCACAGGCATGACCATGTGCTCGGGATCCGTTCGAACAAAACTGAACACCCTAAAAGAAAAATTGATCGGCGAAGACCCCATGCGGATCGCGTACTTATGGGAAAAACTATTCATGGGCGGCACGCGCAAACCCATAGCCAAAGGCGAATACATCAACGCAATCAGCGCAGCCGACAACGCGCTCTGGGACTTAAAGGGCAAAGCTCTCAATCAACCCGTATGGAAGCTACTCGGCGGCGTACAAAACAAACTGTGGGCCTATGCCGCGGGTGGATATTACGAAGAAGGCAAGGGAATACCAGAACTCTGCGAAGAAATGACAACCTATGTAAGTCAGGGATTTCAAGCGGTAAAAATGAAAGTGGGATGGCCGGGCGTCACATTGAAAGAAGACGCAGAGCGGGTCCGCGCCGTACGCAAAGCCATAGGCGACGACATCGCCCTGATGATCGACGCGAACAATGCCTGGGACGCGCATACCGCAATTCGATTCGGACGCATGATCGAACCCTACGATCCCTACTGGTATGAAGAACCCGTGCGCCCGGACGATCTCGAAGGCTCGGCACTCGTCGCCGGGGCACTGGACTATCCAGTTGCCAGTGGAGAAAACGAAGCCACGCGCTGGGGATTTCGCGACCTGATCGAACGCGGCGGTGTACGCATTGTCCAGGCCGATCCAAACAACTGCGGCGGAATCAGTGAATGGATGAAAATTGCGGCCCTGGCCAGCGCCCATCACCTGCAAATGGCCCCACATGGACAGGGTGCTCTGGGCTGCGTCTTGGTCGCCGCAGTAGATAATGGACTGGTAGTGGAAAATTACCTGCGAAACTTCAGCACAGATATGGTCGGCGATTTAGAGTTTCGAGACGGACATGTCATTGTGGACGACACACCCGGCCTCGGCATCGAATGGAATGAAGACCTGATCGAAAAGTATGGAGAAAAGTATTAGAGAACATTCAATCCCCATCCCGCTCTGAGTTTCGTCGCGCGATCCGTTCGAGCTGCGGCTGGATAGACGACATCACAGCCGCGAATACGACGAGCGCCCATCCGACCGACAAAATCATCTGGGCACTCACGAGTACCCACGCGGCGGACGAGACCGGAACAATAGAAGTATAGTCTATGGTAAGTGCCCTGAAAAACGAGAAAGCCGCCCAGTCTTCAATACCGGTATCGCTACCGCCAGTGAAAGAACCGGGGATAAATCGCTCCAGCGTACCATAAAACCCGGCGAACAGAATGATAATAGTGAGATAACCAATCGCAAAACCCCCGATTGGCACCCACATCACGCGGAGATAATCAGCGAGTTGCACATATACGCGGAGCCGTGGCTGCATCCAAATAGCGATGGCGCGACCAGAAAGAAAAAAAGCGATTGGTATCCCCAACTGCGACACTGAGACGAACAAGACGACCCCATGCAGAGGAGGCCCTTCATCGTTAAACTGCCAGTCTCCAATAATGAGCGCGGCATATAGGGCGAAGGTACCGATAATCAGCAAAACCGGCGGTCGGGAATAGCGCCGCCCGTCGAGATTGCGACTGAAGAAGCCCGCGATAAGTGCCATTGTTGGCATGAGCGCAAGAGGCACAATTAAACCAAACAGCCCCAGTGCTGGCAACACGCCAAAAGCAAGCAAAACACACATCATCAACGACTCAAGGCTCGCTTCCCGATACGTCTGGAAGCGCGTTGTTCCAAGCCCGTCAATCAAACCAACACCAAGACCGAGAACTGGCGGGATATAAATGCCTGGTCCATAAGCAAAGTCCTGAGCACCCGCAATCAGCACCATAACCATCCCGAGAATCGACCCGACCAGGATACCGACCGACAGGCCGTTCCGCTCGCCCATGCGCAGGCTCAACCCAACGCCAATCGCCAGACCGCAACCCGCCCCCATCAGGAGGTGGTTGTGTTCACCAGTAATGGCATAGCCAAAAGGAACGACGACAATGGCAATGCCAACCGCAACCCGTACAGCCTGCCAGATCACGCGAATCAGGCCCGACAGCGACATGCGACCCTCTGGAAACTGGATAATAGGCATTGCGAAACTCTCTCTTTAATTAGCGCGTGTGGATCATCCTGCAATCACCGCCCGCAGGTGGGCAACTGCCAGTCGGATCACCTCCGTATCGTCACACGTATTCAAATCCTTGCCTTCAAAAACCACCGAAACCGTGCCGTTGAAGTCCACATCCTTCAGGATCTGAATAATCCGCGGATAATCCAGCCACGCCTCCTCCCCCGTATCGATCTTGTAAAACTTGGCCCGAACATGGGACGTATATGGCGCTGTCTGTTCCATAAACGCGTAAATATCCACCTCTGGATCCGGCACCCCCTGATTCCGCGCGGGCGATCCGACCCACTGTCCGGTATCCATAATAAGCGTAAAATTTTCCCGATCTGTCTGTTCCAGAATCCGCAACACATCTTCCCCTGTAGAAGGATGGTTCTGCAGCCCTACGACAATCCCCTTCTCTGCGGCATAATCAGCCGCATCCTGAAAACACCGAATCTCCCGCCTCTGCGCTTCGGCATCTTCCAGCGGAGGCCCGCAAAACAACCGGATCATGGGCGCACCTATAAACGCCGCCGTATCCACATCTGCTCTGACCTGAGCCAGTTTCTCAGCCAGATCCGCATCGGACCCCACAAAATGCCCACCCGAAGCCAGATACCCGATTGACAGCCCGTACCTGAGGCACCGCATCTTCACCTCGAGCAAGTACGCTGGCTGCTTCGACCGAAATCCGCGCCCGCTGTGGAAATCGATCACGTCCAGCTTCAATTGGTACGCCAGTTGGATATAGCTCTCCACACTCTCCAGGCGCGGTGGGTCATCCTTCCCAAACATCGAAGCGTAAACACCCACTTTCATAGCAAACCTCTCAATTCAGACGTGATCGGATTCGCGCCGAAACAATTGCAGGAGCACGTCATTCGGCCCGTTGAAAAAGCTCAACCGGATGTCGGCTCCTTCGGCATCGAAAGGCTCCACGGCAATGTCCACACCCTTATCCTCGAGTTCCCGGGCGCTGTTGTCAACGCTATCGACCTTAAAGGATATGTGGTGAAAGCCCACTTCTGCGTCCATGGTCTTTTGGGGCATCAGTTCCAGAATGATATCTCCGGCCTGCAAAAAGACGAAATCCTCGTCATCCTCGTTGTGAAAGCGCTCAATTTCCACCAGGCCCAGAGTCCGGGTATAAAATTGCACGGCGCCTTCGATATCGTCGCTGACCAGGGCAATTTTATGGATATTGTCGATCATGTCCTTCTCCTGTCATTAGAATCGAAAAACCCTCAATCTTATGCTACTTCAAACATTCCACACCCGCTCGAACAGATTCATCCAATTTCCACCCAAAAGTTTGGTGATATCCTCGGCACTGTACCCGCGATTGACGAGTGCCTCAGCCAGATTGGGAAACTCCGCCGGACTGTCAATTCCCTTCGGTTGAAAACTCAGTTCGGTGTATGGCACCGAGCCATCGGCAAAAGTCGAGGGAAACTTCGTACCCTGCTGCGAACCGATATAATGCCAGAACTCGAGCGGCTGATCGTGCGTGGAATCCGTCCCAATAGCCACGTGATCAATGCCGACCCGCTCCACCATATCGTCGATAGCATCGACAAAATCCTCGACAGTCGAATCGAATCCTTTGGGAAGAAAATGGGCATAAGACGTGGCACCCACAACGCCCCCCTTTTCGGCGAGCAACTTGAGCGCATCCTCTTCCTTGTTCCGCGGATGACCGCAAAAACTGCGGGCATTGGCATGGGTAATGGCGACCGGCTGCTCGGACATCTCAATGGCGTCCATCGTCGTTTTCGGACCGACATGCGATAGGTCAATAACAATACCGAGCCGGTTCATTTCGCGCACCGCATCCACGCCAAAATTGCTCAGGCCACCATCGGTTCGCTCCCAGCAGCCGCTACCCAGCAAATTGGTCTCGTGATAGGTCAGTTGAATCACGCGCACGCCGAGGGCGAGAAACAGCCCCAGGCGGTCCAACTCGTTTTCTATGGGCGAAGCATTCTGAAAACTGAGAATAATCCCGGTCTTCCCCTTCTCTTTGGCAGTATAAATATCGGCCGTCTCTTTCACCTGCAAAATGTCATCGCGCTCGCGAAAGCGCCGCATCCACGCCGATAAATGCGCCATCGTCTGCACAAAATTTTCCCACGTAGCCACCGTGGCATTGATCGCGGTTATATTGCCGGCTCGCAAACGCCTGAACACCGCATCGCTCTCCCAGTTGCTAATGCTCAGGCCATCTATCACAATCGCCTCATCGTAGATCTTCCTCGCGTCCGTACTCATCAGCCTGTTCCTCCATCAATAATCCGACACGGCCCCATCCCGGAGCCTCGCATTCGGCCACTCGAATGGACGCGCTGGACTCTTACCCACTTCAATTGCGCGCGCTTCATTGACCTCAACCCCCAGCCCGGGTCCCTCGGGCAACGACACATAACCTTCGTCATCCATTTCCCAGGTCTTAATCGCTACATCTTCGGGAAGCACACCCGCGTACCCCTCGTGAATCAAAAACATCGGCACCGACGCCGCCACATGCAAGCTCGCCGTCAAACCCAGATGGGACATCGTGCAATGCGGTGCAATGGGAACAAAATGCGCTTCGGCGAGTGCAGCCACCTTCTTCATCTGGGTAATCCCCCCACCGTGACCGCAATCCGGCTGAAGCACATCAATCACCTGCGCCTCCAAAATCTCCCGCACCTCCCAGATCGTGCGATCCCGCTCACCCGTCGCAAGGGGCACCGGCACCATCTCGCGAACCTTCTTCATATTCTCTATATTCCCCGGCACCCACGCCTCTTCCAAAAACAGCAAATCATCGGACTTCAAATAACCCGCAAATTGCCTGACCAGAGGTGGCGGCAAACAGCTATGTGCATCGAACATCACGGCACCGTCGTGTCCCACCTTCTCCCTCGCATCTTTAATCTTCTGAACAATCGCCTCAATCTCGGCAGGCGTACCCGCAAAATACTGGGCACCGCCCGGTCCCGTCTTGATCGCCTTTGGACTTGGATACATCCATATCTTATCCCGACACGGACCGCCCAACAGGCGATAAACCGGAACCCCGTGCAGCTTGCCACAGATATCCCACAGCGCCATATCAATCGCGGAAATCGTGTGAACCATCAAACCGCCGTTGCGGATATTGCGATGTGCGCGGAACAGCCGCTGCCAGAGGTGCTCCGTACGCGTGGGATTCTCTCCAATAATCAACTCGGAAAGCGACTCTGCAAGCGCGCAAGTCACCCTTGTCTCCATATTATTGATCTCACCCCAGCCCGTAATCCCGGCATTCGTCTCGACCTTGACATATCCCTTCACGCCAATCGGTATCGCAGTCAAATCCGTAACGCGAATACGCGATGCTCTGTCTTCGTGATCATTGCTCATACATTCCTCCAGTAGAAGTGTAACGCGCATACTGGTCGAACAGCTCGACCAAACAGAGTGTAATTTAGCGTTTGAAAAAAAATATGGTATCTTTATTTTACCATGCCAACGACACGCGAATAGAAAGCACCAAACTTTACCCGAGAAACAGTACAATGACCTGTGCAACACTGTCAGCAAAAACGCGCCAAAAACCACCCTATTGGGCCGTGCGCCAGCGCCAACTAATAGCGATAATGGACCGCGCTGCCCACCCTTTTGTCGAACACAGCACCCGGTCGGACGGCACCCTGATCCAACGCACGGTATGGACGAGCATGGACGGCACGGACAACGGCTATGAAGCCTTCCTCTCCTTCCCCCTCTTCTACTTGCTGGGTGGTGGCGATCACATCCACAGGATCGCCCGCAAAGAATGGGACGCCATCACCTATCAATACGCCAACTACGGCACAGTGGATCGGGAATTCGTCACAGGCTTCGACTGGTTCCACCACTCCGAGAGCTATACCTACATCTACTATCTGGCCATGGCCGATCCCGAAAATCACATCGACCGCACCCGCGCCCTGCGCTACGCCGCCATGTACACTGGCGAGGATCCGCTGGCACCCAACTGGGATGCCCAGCACTGCATGATCCGCTCGCCCCTCAACGGCAGCAAAGGACCGCGCTTTGTAACCACCCGGACCGATTGGGACTACCACCGCCCCATTCTCTCCGGATACCTGGCTCCGTATGAAGACATAGAAGGTGCCGACAGTTCTGCCCCACTCTTCAAGGTCGATTGGACCGACGACCAGGTCTTCGCCCGGGTACTCGACCAGATCAATCAACGCATGACCCGCGGCGACGTACCCCTCAACCTGAGCGCCACCAGCCTGATAACCAACGCGTACCTCTACACGGGTGAAGACAAGTACCGGCAGTGGGTACTGGATTATCTGCAAGCCTGGGAGGCGCGCTGCGCCGCCAATGATGGCATCATGCCCGACAATATCGGTCCCAACGGCATCATCGGCGAGTTAATGGGCGGCAAGTGGTGGGGCGGGTACTACGGCTGGCGCTGGCCGCATGGGGCGCGCAATATCGTCGAGCCAGCCCTCGTAGCTGGCAGTTGCGCCCTGCTCATGACCGGCGACATGTCGCATCTGGACCTGGCCCGCTCACAACTCGATATGCTCTGGGAAAACCGGCGCGAGGAGAACGGCCAGATCCAGGTGCCAGCACGGCACGGCGACCGCGGCTGGTTCGACTTCCGCCCGCCCGATCCCCATTTGTACATCCACCTGTACTACCTGAGCCAGAGCGCCGAGGACCTGGCCCGTCTCGATGAGATCTTCCCGGGGCGCAAAGGCTTTGCGGGTCTGCCACCCGACTGGGGCGCTGCCAAGGCCGGTATCTGCCCCCCAAAAGCCTGGTTCGCCTTTACCGAAGGCAAAAATCCCGACTACCTCGACCAGGTCTTCGACTCGACCTATTCCAGCATCTGCCGCAGCCTGGAGCGTTTGGAAAGCGATGACAGCGACCCGGAAACGCGCGAATGCTACCACTTCCAGAAACTCAATCCAGTGCTACCCGAAGCCCTCATTCAAATGGCCATGGGCACGCCAGCAGCCATATACAACGGCGGCATGCTGCAGGCCCATTTGCGCTATTTTGACCCGCAACACCACCGCCCGGGACTGCCCGAGCACGTCGCGGCTCTGGTTGACCGGATCAGCGCCGACCAGGTCAGCGTATCGCTGGTAAATACCGATCCGGTGGAGGGCCGAGCCGTACTGCTCCAGGCCGGTTCCTTTGGCGAGCACTGCTTTACCCGTGCCCGCCTCGAAACCCGTGAAGACGCTGAGCAGTCCGTCGAGATAAACGGCAAATATCTTCAGGTACATCTGGGGGCAGGTGCTCAGGCACGCCTGCACCTAAGACTGAAGCGCTTTGCCTTCCAGCCCTCTTACTCCCTCCCGCCTTTTGCATGTCTTCTTTGAAGGAAACAGCATGAGCCAATTACACTACAGCGAAGAAGGGCGGGTAATGCCATCTCTTTGCGAGGAATTAACGATCTTTCGGCGGGTGCGCAAAACGCTCACATTGCCCGCGACGAACGCGCCGGGAACAGTTTATATACTCGCCCGTCCCTATCCTAAAAACAACGCGCCCTTGCGAGTGTCAGTGAATGGCGCGGAAATCGCTGCGCTAAAACCGACCCGACGCGGCGCATATTCATGGTATAAATTCTCAGTGGAAAAACTGAAAGAAGGCGAAAACACCTTTGAACTGTGGACCGATCACACGGCAATGGCCGGCTGGTCGCTGGCAATGGAAGCAGGACATCCTGCGCCGGATAGCGCCATAAGCGATGATGGCGGGCAGACCTGGCGCAGCGAGCGGATGGGATATCTGAACGCCGTTCTGGGTGAATACGTCATTCGGATCAGATTGGCTGAAGGAGAAGATCCCCCACCGCCACCCATGATATGGGAAAACGCGGATTCACCCAGATTTGAATCCCTGAGGCGAATGCTACCTCCTGCTACACGCGATGAAGGACCGTTAATCAAACGGGTACGCGCATTATCGACCTGGCTGGCATCCAGTTGGGAACACACCAGTTCGGCCAGGGCAGAACAGTACGCGCCGTGGGATGCCGAAACCCTGTTGGCCTGGGCTCCGGGACAGATTGGACACAATGGAAAACGGCCAGTGGCAATGTGTGTACACTATGCAGCGGCATTTGTGAGTTGCGCCCAAGCTATCGGCATTCCAGCCCGATGCGCGGTCTTGACAGAAGCGGTAAACAGCTTCAACGGACATTTTGTAGCGGAAGTCTGGTTCGATCACCTACGCAAGTGGGTAGTGGTAGATCCGAATACGGACGCGCTATTTATAGAAAATGGGATACCGATGTCAATGGATGAGATACAGGCCGCGGGGAAAAATCTAAAAACGCATATCGAATACGGGCGGGGTACAGAATTCCAGCGCACCTTTCCGCACATCGTGGAATTTATGCGGGAAAATCTGGAAAAGGGAGTTTGTTTTCAGCACCGGAGCGTCTGGTTCCGAAGCGACTTACTCGAACATCCCGAGTTTTCACCACCAGCGCACGGATCGCTGAGCTATTGCGAAACCGGCCTGGTGTGGGAACAGCGAGACAGGGAAACGGGATTCGGAATGTTTCCCCATTTTGGGAATGAGGACTATTTCAACGCAGCACCTGTCAGGTAGAGTCCGAAGCGATCACATTGGGCCGACTGCCAACCGCCGGGGCACCCATAATCCGTCGTTGCTGTGGCGTAGGATCGAAATAGTTCGCCGGATCGTAGGACGCCTGATGGTTGGCCATGTGTCCCGGATTGAATTTGTAGAGAAAGGCGCGCCGTTCGTGGGTACCGCACCAACCCTTCGTCCCGTGGGTCAACGCCTCGGTAAAAATGACCGCATCGCCTGCATCCACCTCGGGCTGTACCACATAGGGCGGCACCCTCTTCAGCGTGCGCACATCCTCAGGCAGGTTCCCGGGAAAATTGCCCTTGTGGCTACCCGGAATACATACAAACCCACCATCTCCTGCCCTGGCTGGAGCCAGCATAAAAGTCACGACAGTTAGACCCGTCCGCACCTGCCCATCCAGATAGTGGAAGTACCGATGCGTACCCAACTCTGGCAGACCGTGTAGATTCCCGCTGTCGCTACCAGCATTCATGAACATGGCATAATCGTGGTCAATGCGGAACTTGGGACCGAGAAACTCCGCCAGAACCGACACAATTCTCGGGTGATCGAGCAACCGCTGGCAGGCAGGATCCCACCGGGAGACATAGCGGACATTGCGAATGCCGCGGCGCCCCTTGGAATCGTTGCCATCCGAGTAATCCCTGGGATACACCCGATCCGAAATCTCGTTCAGCTCATCTACCTCCTCCTGCGTCAGCACGCCGCGGAGCACCAGATAGCCCTGCAAATCGAACAGGTATCTCTCTTCTTCAGTCATACAATACCCCTCATCTATACTTCGCCCGGTATTCCGGCAGAGAACCATCGTCCTCCGGCTCGAACCCTATCAGCTCCCGCGCATTGGACAAATCCCACTTTTCCTCACCACCCCGAGACACCCCGTAGAAAATCTCAAACTTCAAATCCTCTGCCTCAATACACCGCCAGGTCATCTGAGCGATATCCCGAGGGCTGAACCAGCGGGACTGCCCAGGCTCATAATCCCGCCCCGGTTCATCCAGCCCGTTGAAATTTGCAATCCGCAAACAGAACACCCGAATCCCGTACTGATCGGCGTAAAACCGTCCCAGCGCCTCTCCAAACGCCTTACCAGCCCCGTAAATCCCGTCCGGACGCACGGGTTTGTCCGGCACCGAACGAATGCCCTCCTTCTCATTCATACCAGTCACATGATTCGTACTCGCATAGACCACCGTTAGCACCCGATTAATCCGCGCTGCCTCGTAGATATTGTACGTCCCCTTCATATCCACATCAAACGTCACCTGTGCCCTCTGTGCATTCGGCATCCCTTGCCAGGTTCTAAAAAGAGCCAAATGGGCAATTGCATCCACCCCGGCGGCGGCCTCCACCATAGCCTCAAAATTGGAAATATCCGAAACCACCACCTCGTCCATCTCAGCCACATCATCCGGAATCTGAGAGTGAAACATCAAACGAAAATCATATCGGTGTCGCAGATGTTTTCGCAGCGCCGTCCCAATCTTGCCCGCTGCCCCTGTAATCAACAACTTCTTGCGTTCCGCCATATCGAATAATCCTTTTCAAATTAGTATTAAAAACCAGTATCGCCCTCATCTCCTAAAGTCGTGACCCCAGGAAAATAAATCAAGCAGAAACCAAATCGGAAGCGATCATTTTTTTATTGCCCCGGGGGTTACATCCCACTTTCTTGTTCCCGGAACTTCTTCCCTGAAAGGCGAACACCATGAACACACACAGACATCCCGACCACGCAAAAGTACAGGCTCAATACGTGACCTACCTGCGGGAAAAACTCGCAGCACTCCCCGAACAGCGGATCAGCGACGCCTTCCCCCGCACCCGGGAAGAATGGGAAACCCACACCGCCAAACTGCGCCCCATCCTCCACACAATCTTCGACTTCCCCGAAACCAGCAGCCCCCTCTGCCCCCGCACAGTCGGGAAAATCGAAAGAGACGACTTCACCATCGAAAAAGTCATCTACGACGCCGAACCGGGATCCTCTGTACCCGCTCACCTCTTCCTGCCAAAAGGCGTAACCTTTCCGGTCCCCGCCCTCATCTTTCCCAGCGGACACGGAGGGAGTAAAAGCGCGTTCTACAACCACTACGCGGGCCAGATCTACGCCAAAGCGGGCATCATCTGCCTGATCCCCGACCCTGTGGGCGAAGAAGAACGGGACGAAGAAAACCGCCCGGGAATACGCGGTCACCGTCTGGACTTTAGAATCGACCGGTGCTTTGAAGTGGGCCGATCAGTCATCGGCAAAATGACCTACGACATCACCCGCGGCATCGACTACCTCTGCATCCGTCCCGAAGTAGATACCGATCGAATCGGCTGTGTGGGCCACTCGCTCGGCTGCACCATCACCATGAACGTCCTCTGCACGGATGATCGCCTGGCCCTCAGCCTGCCCGCCTCCTGGGTAACCCATTTCGACTACATCGTCGGCGACCTGAGTTGCGAATGGCGTCCCTATCGCCTCAAGCACTATGTCGATATGCCGGAACAAATCGCGATGGGCGCTCCCCGGTGCGCCACACTCATCCTCGCCGGAGAATGGGACTACCCTCCCCATGCGTATCGTGGACTACTGGAAACCTGCCAACAGGTACAACGGGTCTATGACATTTGTGACGCTACGGACCGGTTCGACATCGACATCACCCCAAAGGGCGGCCACCGGCCCTACTTCCTCAACAAACCCGCCTTCGCCTGGGTGGAAAAACACCTGGGCATGCCGAAATTCGACGCAGAAGCAGTACAAAAACTACCAGAAGTCTATCTGGGAGATTGGACAGATACACACGAAATCGATATCGAATCGGGCTATAAGAGCCACAAACACTATGCCGGAACCGCGGTCATCGATATAGATGTGGCACCAGTACCGACCGACGAACTCGTCTGCTTGCCTCCGCGAGGCTATGAAGCACCGGAATTTGCGATGCGGGGATGGGTGGCATCCGTCTTGAAAGAATTACCGCCCGATCTGGACATACCCCAAAAACTGGAAGACTGGAAATGCGAGCGAATAGCCCTCCGGGACACAGTGGCAAAAGTTCTCGCAGTACCCGAAAACAGACCGGGCATCTCACCCGAAACCATCCGAACATTCGAGGAAGATGAATTCACTGGAGAAGAAATTCGCTACGGCGTCCTCGGCCTCTCATCCTTTCTATTGACGCCAAAGGATGCATCAAAAAATACAGCCCTCTATCTCCACCAGAGTCGTACCAAACAGGGCGCCCTACAAACGGGCGAAGTGCGGCACCTGATAGCTTCTGGCACAACCGTCCTCGCACTGGATTGTGTCGGCATGGACGACAGCGGGATGCTACTGGGAGAACCATCGACAACAGCCAACGTACAGCACGTAATCGAAGCACTGGACCTCCTGGAACAGCGGGGCATTCAGCGGGCAGCATGCTATGGATACGTCGATGACATCGCCCTGTACGCGGCAATCCTGGACGACCGAATAACCGAAATCATCCTCGGCTCCAGAGGGGGAACTGAGCCGCACCACCAGCAGCGCTACCGACAGGAAGGCGTCGTACCCTATATCTCCCGACATATCGGGCGACCGGGGCTCCTCTCACTGCTCGCCCCCCGGCCACTCACCGTAAAAATCGTAGAAAAGGAATTGGATCAGGTACAGAAAGTCTATAGCCTGTATGGCGCAAAAAACAGGCTCAGAATCGTGGAATGAGAACGCACATCATTTACTGCTCGGAAAAATTCGCCCAATTCTCTTCAACACGCGAAGTATCCGTTCTACCACAAAAAACAAACAACCGATACCTGCTTGCGGTCGTCTCACCCTGTGCCAGTGTCCAGGGACCGGCAATACAGCGGCTGGGCACAATGCCGAGTTGCCCGTCAACGCGCCAGGGATTGGGGTATTCGGGATTGGAGGGATGATCCATCATCGCGATGCCTGCCCAGTCAGTGCGACCTTCGATGGGAATGGAAACAGAAACCCATTGTGCGCGTTGTCCTTCAGCGTCGCGATTGGTCTGACCCTCACTATTGATGGCCTCGCCACCGAGGTCTCTTTTGTAGGGCATTCGAAGAAAGAGACCACCGTAGGCGTATTCTCCAAAGGTAAGATCAATTGATGCGGTAAGGGACCATGTGATATCGATATCGTACGTATCGCCCTGATCGTTGAAAGACCATGCCTGTATTTCGGTGAGCATAGGCGCACCATCGGGATCTCGCCATCCGCTGGTAACAGTCCAGGTAGCAGTGTTATTATGCACACCTGCATTGCTAATCGGGTAGGGGTGAAAGGTCCCATCCTGATCTTTGCGCCGCTCCTGTAATCCCTCTGTCCAGAACCCAACCCCGTTGACCTCGTTGAGCCCCACATAAAGACCGTGCTGCCAGGGATGGTGCGAGGGGGTGTCCTCGGTGAGAATACCATTGCCGTCGGGTGCCACAATAGGATGAATATAGGCGCGGGTATCGGCTCTGGCCTGCTGAACGAGAATGGGAACTTGTTGTCCGCTGCGAAATATTTCAACGCGATCTGGTGTCGCCTTTTGTTTGAGCTCAGTCATTATTCTCCTCGGTTTAGTGAACAATTCAGGTGTTGGAAAACGCGAACTTCTATGGCCTTTCGGGCAAATCAACACCCGCAAACCTCGCCATTTGCGCGACCATGCGATAGGTCAGCCCCCACAGCGCGGGACGATTGGCACCGAGCAAATCAATAGCCGGCATATTGTGCCAACCTTCGAGATTGAGCGTTTGCCACCGAGTGGAATCGGCGAAATGTGCAAAAGGCGTCCAGAAAACATCGCGCACCTCGTCATTGGGCGCAACCTCAACGCCTTCCGAAATCGCATAAACAAAACAGGCCACCTGGATGGGCAGCGTCGCACCCGCGACATCGTCCAAACGACCGAGATACTGCGCGTTGCTCAGATCGAGACCGAGTTCCTCGCGGGTCTCGCGTTCAGCCGTGTATTTGAGATCCGAATCATCGGGTTCGGCTGTCCCACCGGGAAAAGCAATATGCCCCGACCATGGGTCTGTCGGATGTGCAGCGCGCTCAATAAAAAGAAGATAGAGATCATCCCGTCGCGGATGAAAAACCGCAGCAACAGCCGCCAGCGTCTTGTCCTTTTCCGAATGCGTATGGGGTTGATACGCCGAAAGGGATGTCGCAATCCTTTGAAAAGTATTCATTCTGCACTCACCGTCACGTCAGCTCGCTCATCCGAAACAGCGCGCGAAGTTCAATACCCTCTTTGGCGAGATTCTCTGAGCCACCGGACTCGCGGTCAATCACACATATCGCCTGTGAAACGCGCGCGCCCAGGTTACGAAGGTCCCGAGTGGAAAGAACAACCTGCCCGCCAGAAGTAACCACATCTTCAACAACCAGCAGATTCTTACCAGATATATCAACACCTTCGGCGAGTTTACAAGTACCGTAAGTTTTGGCCTCTTTTCGTACAAAACACGTAGGCAACCCGGACAACTGAGAAAGCATAGTAGCAAGGGGCACGCCACCGAGTTCGAGACCTGCGAGAACATCTGTATCCTTGGGAATCAGAGGCTGGAGATGCGCGGCGAGTTCGCAGAGCAGTTCTGGACGGGTTTCAAACTGATACTTGTCGAAATACTCTGTCGCAATCGCACCTGAACGAAGCGTAAACTGTCCAGTCAAATGAGAAGTCTGATAAATGCGATGAGCGAGTTCAGATCGAGTCATCGTGTGGAATCTCCGTGATAAAGATAAAGAAATACACCAGGTTGAATTGTGTCGAGCAACTTGTTGACCTGAGACATTAATGGTTCAACATCTACCCGCCGATTGGTAAATGCTTTGAGAAAAATAATGGAGAGATCAAATTGTGTGAGATTCTGCTGATATTCTATACTCTGATCCATTGTTATGAATACATCAAATTCATGTTGAGCAAGACTTAGAAGTTCTCCATTTTCTTTGCCTGACCAACCGCGCTCTTGTACGGTTAGAATGGAGTGTTTTACGTCAAGAGAGCTCTTTAGCCTACGATCCATGTTTTCATCAAACAGAATGTGCATACTCAATTTCTTTCAGGAGAGATTCTTGAGCAAGGTCTAAAAATACTTGTGCTTGTTCGCGGCTTACTGAAGGAAATCCATCTAAGAAATCTTCGAGGCTGTCGCCTGCTTTGAGATGGTCAACCAGTGACTTTATGGGTACGCGCGTACCCTTAAAAACAGGTGTGCCCCCAAGAATCTTTTTATTGCAGGTGATAATGTGATCGCATTTCATTTTTTGCCTCCTCAATTTCTTTCATTAAAATATTACGGCTCTATCAGCTTATAGAACTCTATCGCCCCATTGACAATGCGGTTGATAACCGCACTCTTGGTCGTATGTCGATTTTCATCATAATGTGAAATAACCGTTGCCCCACTGTAATCCCTCGTCGCTGCAATCTCATCGCGAATCGCCATTGGTGTCAACTCCTTCGCCCGAAGCATCGCCAGAGCCACCAATCTCAGGGCATCGTATCCCAGCGCACCGCCCCCGTCTGGCGCGACGCCAAACATCGCCGTGTACGCATCAATAAAACGATGGGCGTCTTCACTCAAATCGCCCGGTGTGACTTTGGACGAGAAAAACGTACTGAAAAAACTCCCTTCGAGAATCTCACCACTCGTGGCAACCAAATCAGCGTTATCCCAACTATCGCCACCGAGGAGAATCCCCGTAATGCCGAGCGTCTTTGCCTGTTGAACCACCAGTGGGATTTCGGATGAGAAACCCGGCAGAAAAAACACATCCGGTGCCGACTCCGCAACCGGGGTCAATTGCGCGGTAAAATCGGTATCCCCCTGCATGTAAAACTGCGCGTGTACAACCTCGCCCCCATAAGCAGTAAAATTGTCAACAAAAGTTTGCGCCAATCCCTCCGAATACAGAGACCCCTTGCGCGCGAGAACAGCCGCGGTCTTTGCTCCCAAATCCTCGATAGCAAACTGCGCCATCACTTCGCCCTGAAAATCGTCTGTAAAAGCCGCCATAAACACAAAATCACCCGCAGCAGTAACCGTTGGATTGGTCGCCGTAGTAGTCACCATCGGTATCCCATGGCTTTGTGCGACCGATCCGGCAGCCACCGCAAAAATCGAGCGATTGGGACCCGCAATTGCCGACACCCCCTCTCTGGTAATCAATTCCTCGGCTATCTCCGCGGCGTGTTCGGGATCTCTTATATCTCCCCGTGACACAATTTCGATGGGCATACCGCGCACACCGCCCGCTTCATTCAGCTGCATCGCCGCCAATTCAGCACCTCTCAGCGTATTGCTACGCGTTGGTGCAGTGTACATAAAACCGATCTTGACTGTAAGCAACGCCGAATGCGCGACACGCACCCGCCCTCCAATGGGCAAATCGAGCATCACCTCATACCCGCCATTGATCGGAATACTCGACCAGGAACCGATCTCTCGCTCATCTATCGACGCACGCGCTTGATAATAACCCGTCACATCGCCCGATGTAATCTCAACACGCGCTCGACCATTCTCATCCGTCACCCCCGACCACTGATAATCTGCCGCCTGCCCTGCAATAGAACGCGAAAATTCCACCTTCGCCCAAATCACAGGTGCGCCATCTCGAAGCACAGTCGCCACCACCACAGCATGCGACGCACTCGTCTGCACAGCCAACTTACTCAGCGGACGTCCAACCTGCTCCTCTCCCTCTACCATCTGCGACTGCATCACCTGTTCGCCGCCACAGCCCCACACCAACCCCATCGCAAACACACAAAAAAAACCTCGCAACACAACAACCTCCTGACACTCTACGTCTCAAGCCGTGCCCACGCAGTCACATGCGGCGGCAAGAGAAGCGGGCGTTTCGACACCCTGGTCTCTTCCCGAATCCGATCTGATAGTGTATCCACATCGACCTCTTCAGCAGTCGCAATTCCAAACTCCTCCATAAGCGGGACCAGACTGCGAAAGGCGTTGGCAATAAAATCGTACCCGGCCCACGATTCTGCGCCCCCCAATGGCGCCACAAAATGCAAAACAGGCGCAGGCAAACCGGCATCCAAAAACGTGCGATGGAGATCCATGCCCATTTCAGTATGCGCCCCTGAATGTTGAAACACGCCAACTCCCCATTCAACCAGCTTGTTCATAAGGGGCGTATCTGAACGAGAAATCGATAAATAAGGCGTAAAATCCACCTCCTGAAAAGCGACAATACCCCCCGGGCGCAAGTGTCTTGTAAGTTGCTTCAAAGCCTCTGCGGGATCAGACATATACATGAGAACGAGGCGCCCGACCACCGCGTCGAAGTCTCCCCCCACATCCAGGGTTCGGGCATCCCCCGCTATGAACTGAATATTTTCAAAACCCAGTTCGCTCACCCTCGCCTGGGCCGTATCGAGAATCGCCGCATTGACATCCACACCCACGACTTCCCCCTCTGCACCGACCAACTCGGCTGCCGCCATCGCAACATCTCCGGCACCGCTACCCACATCGAGAATCCGCATCCCGCTAACCAGACCCGCCTCCTGAAAAAAACGCAACGTCACAGCCTCGTAGAGTTGTGACTGCTGAATCAAACGCTCCGTCTCCCCCTCACTGCGCCCCATCGTATATCTCGGATCGCTATTCAACTCGCTCATGGCACTTCCTCCTTTTGTGATATTCTCTTTGTGACATCCTCTGAATTTCAAAAAAATAACAACTTTGAGCAAATAAAAAACACCGTGACAGCCACCCAATAATTAGTTACTTTTTAGTCAAATATAAGGAGAAATGCACATGTCATCTCGACTATTTTTCGTTCTTTGTCTCTCTCTCAGCATCCCCATTTCGGCCTTTGCCCAACTCACCATCAAAGGCACAGTCACCGACGAGCGAGGCGAGGGCTTGCCCAATGCCAATATCATTGTTGTGGGCACAACAACTGGCACGAACACCGATGCACAGGGCAATTTCGCGCTGTATTTGTCAGAGCCAGAAGCGGAAACCACCATCGAAGCGCGTTATGTGGGCTATAAATCCGCCAGACAAACCATTCGCCAAAACACCGGCCTTGCGGAAGTCTCTTTTCAACTCGCCGTAGATGTCTTGCAATTCGATGAAATCGTCGTCACCGGTCTTTCCGTTGCAGCCAGCAAAAAACAACTGGGAAATGCCATTTCTACCCTGACCGATCGCCAATTGGAATCGACGGGTGCCACATCCCTCGACAAAGCGCTGACCGGTAAATTAGCCGGCGCGCTAATCCAGCAAAACTCGGGCAATCCCGGCGGCGGCGTAACCATCCGTTTGCGCGGCACCGGTACCGTACTGGGCGATGCCGATCCCCTCTATGTGGTAGATGGTGTCATTGTGAACAACGACTCACCAGAACTCATCCGACTCGGCGGCGGATCGCAAAACCGCCTCATCGATCTCAACCCAAACGACGTAGAACGCATTGAAATTGTAAAAGGCGCAGCAGCAGCAGCCCTTTACGGATCGCGTGCAAACAACGGCGTCGTGCAAATATTTACAAAACGCGGCGCACAGGGCAAACCCCGCATAAACTATACCTATGGTCTCACAACGTCAAAAATACGCAAAACACTGCCTGTAAATCGGGCAACCGTTGACAATAGGGGAAATAAAAATCCCGATGGCTCCGATGTGCAGCGCTTTGACCATCAGGACTTCATATTTAGACGCGCCGCGGGAATGGAGCACTATGCGTCGATATCGGGAGGGTCTGGCAATACCCGTTATTTTGCCTCCGGGTCCTATCTCGCCGATCAAGGCGTGGTTGAAAACACATTGTTTCGGCGGATCAGTGCCCGAACGCGCATCGACCAGAATTTGTCGAACTGGTTGGCCTTATCTGTAGGCGGAAATTTCGTATTTAGCAAAAGCAATGACATCCCCAACGGCGGGCTAAATTCGAACTACGGCGCGATGACGGGCTTTATTTTTGGTCCCAATACCTATAATCTCACGCCCGACCCCGAGACCGGTACTTATCCGGACGACGGCATTCTCGCCAACCCCCTCGAAGTCATTAATCAATATGATTTCACGCAAGAAATCACGCGCTATATTGGAAATGTACAGCTAAATGCAACCCCGCTATCTG
>JAPOXY010000078.1 GCA_026706845.1 Gemmatimonadota bacterium | reverse complement strand
GTCCAGAAGTCCCATTGCCGCTCCGACCCCGGCCTGTTCCGTCGAATGGCTGCCCGCGCTGATAAAAATAGCCGGTGTTTTTTCTCCTCCAGTTCTGAGACATACCAGCGGCGATCCATCCGGCGTATGTCCGAGTACCTGGGATGGATAGCCTTTCTGTTCAATCCGCTGCAGGATATCTGAATATTGATCGAAGATTTGCATGTGAATCCCTCCCTATTTTAAGGTGCAATATGTGCCCGGGCAGAATTTAAGATTCTGATTTTGTCGCAAGTAATCGCGGGATAGTCCCGCACGGTAATCGCGTTTTCTGTGGCCGATGCAATTTCAAAACCGGTCTGGGGTGACTCTCCGGCGAGTAAATAAGAGCCGATGACTGCCTGTGGGTTTTGTAACGGTTCTGCGAGATGAATTACACTTTTCTCCACCGACTGTACCTTCAGAGAGGTGCTCGCCTCTGTGAGTGAAATTTTCAGATTGCCACACGTCAGTTCCGTACCGTTTAGCAAATAGCCCTGCACGCCTTGATCATTTACCGATACAAATGCGAATTGCGCGGCAGCGGTTACGGGACCGAATTGTCGCTCTTGTTGGTCTTTCGTCAAAATAATATAATCGGTGCGGTCCGGTAGTTTTACTTCAATTGCGAGAACACCGGCGTCTGGCTCATCTGCGAGCAGCCGCGCGCTGAGTAGTGGAGAATTTCCGGTTTTGTAGGGCGCAATTACAGCGGCGTACTGGCTTGCAAGTGTCTCATTGCCATCCTCGGCGCGGTTTTCTGCGAAAATTTGTCTGATCGCTGGTTTTTCCAGTTCCTCAGGTGTTCCAACCCGCCAGCCGGGCGCATCTGCGAGAATAATGCGGTTTGGTACATTTAACAACATCAGATCCAGATTTATATTCCGAAATTGCCATGTAAATGTGGTCGGTTCCTGGGGTGCAATCGCCTGCGGATTTTCGAGCCATATATCCCAGGCGTCTCCCAATGTTACTGCCTGCGGCGTTGCCGTTGCCGGGTTCATGCCTGTTGGTGAGCCATTGCAGTGAAAATTGTACTGGTGGATCCGTCCGCCTTTGACCCTGAAAAGATCCACACTATAGGTTTGTCCCTGTGTCGTTGTCACCATCGCGCAGGTGCGTCGATATTCCTGGCACTGGGGGTACACATTTACGCCCGAGGCCTGTACGACTTCAATGCCTGGTGCTGTGCCAAATAATTCCAGGTTGGAACCGCAAGCCGTGTTGTTCTGCTCTTCCTCATCGACTACTACGAGGTTGTGCGATAGACTGCTTTTTACCCAAACTTGTCCGCTGCGGCCGTCTGGGAGTTGCTGGCTGCTGCCAGAAAAATAACCGCGATCCGAGGCGAGTTCCTCCCCATAAGCGTAATAGCTCAGGCTCAAGATATCTTGCTGCCGGTGACTGGTTTGCAAGGTCCACTGGTGCTCATTGCCGTTTAAATAAAGCGCGGTGTCATCTCGACCGCCGCGCAAGACGCCAACATGCCAGCCGGGGAACCACTCGGTATGCAAGGGTAGTGTCGTTGACTCTGATTGCAGATCATAAGGACGGTACCACAGCGCGTACTCTCCGCCTTTTTCGGATAAAGATGCTCCCTGAACGAGTTCCAGTAAGCCAGCGTACGCGCTACCGAGACGCGCGGCGAGAATTTCAGCGGAGAGAAGGTTCGCTTCGGTATCGTACTGCGTATCGCCAATCACTGGCATGCGGTTGCCGGGTGCGAGCATTTTGGTCAGAGATAGCAGGGAGAGAGGGTAACGCCCGCTTGAAAACATGTCTAACTGCTCGATCCGCTCGCCTTTTTCTGGCTGATAACCGGGGGGATCGCTATATCCGTGTAGCAAGTCGGCCAGTTCATGCACGTTGAAAAGATTGTGAGCCGAATAGGATGGCGATTCCGAGTAAAAACCATCGTGATGATACCGTTCCGCCAGCATCCGATTGAAGCCATCCAGCGCGTGCCGAACTTTTTGCGGGTGATCCAGAAGCATTCCTACCGCAGCGCTTAGTACGAAAACCGCTGTGCCCTTGTTGCTTAGAGAATTCCAGTGCATCATGTCCGCACATCCGGCGAGGATCAGGTCCTCTGTTATCCGTCGCGTTGTATCCCGGTCTATCAGACGACGACCAGACGTGTACTCTGCATCGCGGATCAGGTCGTAGGCAACGGTCAATACATATAGCGCTCCGGCATCGCTTCCCTTTCCATGGACGTTCATGCGGCCCGCGCCCCAGAATCCGTTATTCATCGTCGAATAATCCTCAAATTGGTGCAAATCGTAAGCGTGGCAGATCGCATCTTTTGGAAAGCGTCCTCCGCGAGGGCCACCCTCGGCCTCTTCTTTGCCCATGTTAGCGGCTACCTCTGCAGGCGGCAAGTCCGCAATACTTCCGTCGTAGGAATGGTAGAGATAGTTCGGGAATACCCGGGCTATTCGGTCGAGGATCCACACCGCGCGCTCGGCGTATCCAATTTCACCTGTTACCGCGTATAGTTTGGCGAGTGTCAATGCCTGGCTTCGTGCCCAGCTTACTTTGCAATCTCGAATATGACCGCTGAAGCTCGTCATTGTGGGGCGGTCCCCAAGCCATTTGAGGGCGTGCTTTGCGCGATTTTCGGGGTCGGCCACTTCTTCGGGCGTTTCATAATAGGTGAATTTTTGTCCCATTCGTGGGCATATCAGTACGCCGGTCTCTGGATACTGGGCGTTGGGATAAACTGCGCCACAGGCGCGGCAGGTAATTTCATCCGGTCTGTCAATGTGCCAGTCAAAGAGTCCGCCACCCATTAGCGATTGCTTGCCCACGCAGTTTGGGCAGTTCTGACCGTAATGCGTGCCGGGGGTCAATTCGGGGATCATTGTTTCGAAAAACGCTCGATCTTGTTGCATGGCAAATGCAACGCTTTGCGCCCAGCCATTCACGATTTCCTGTGCCCAACTGTAGCGAGATAGATTTTGCCGGGCGTTTTCGATATCCCCAGGTTTGTACGCGCTTTTCATGTCGGTCTTTTCCCTATGTGTCGTGGAGTGCATCGGCTGTCTTGCCCAAAATCCATGCTCTGTCCTCATCTGACAGAAAGTCCATCTCTTCAAGCACGCGAAAACCAACGGCCTCCCCACGTTGCGGATTTTCCGGAAATCCCGTGCATCCCAGCATCCGTTCAGGCCCAAAAGCCTCGTACACGGCTCTGACATAGGGATACACATCCTCGTGCGGCCAGGGTTGCTCGGAAATCCCATCAATCCGGGTCGCTTTAACAAAGAGATTGGGATATTTTGCCGCTGCCAGCAAGATCCCGAAACTGCCGTCCAGCCCTTCGGACAGGATCGGCTCGCCCAGATGATCTACTATTACATTTACCTCGGGAAATTGCCGCAACATCGGTTCCAGCAGTGGAATCTGATGGCAGCGTCCAAACCATGTAAAGGGTACGCCCAGCCTTTGTGCTGTCTCCCAAAGCGCATGTTGCCCAGGGTCTGATAACCACGACGCATCCCGATCTTTAATCGGATACAATCGCATTCCCTGCACTCCGTGATCCCGGTGCAGACGCGCCAGTGTTTTGGGCGCGTCGGGTTTCAGGGGATCGATTAGAGCCACCCCGTGCAGGCGATCTGGATATCGCCTCAAACAATCGCACATATAGCGATTGTCATACCCGTGATACATGCACTGGATCAGCACGGTGCGGTCGATTTTATTGATATCCATATACTTGATGAGATTTTCCACCAGTCCCGGATAATCGGGCCGTTGCGCGGTCATGCCATCGTTATGGGTAAAGGGTGGTGCTCCCATTGTCCATACGTGTACGTGAGAATCGATTCGCACGGTTTTCTCCCATTTAATAATTGACACTCTACGCATCCCCATCCGCCAGAACAAGCTCACACAGGGCATCGAGCGTAATCCCCACGGGGATCATCTCCATCTGTCCGCAGAAATCCCCAATCGATCTGAGTATCAACTCCAGGTTCTGCCTTGCGGGATGTCCGGGATCGGAATAATCCTGGTCATTATGGCTGTCTGTCACAAGGGTGCCAAACCGGGGATCTTCGGTTCGGAAACGATTTAGCACATCCCGAATAATTGCCTTGTGGTCGTACGTGTGCGGGACATAGGACCATTCATAACCCTGCTCGCCCGCATGGCCCTGGGCAACCGGCCTGCCAAATGCTGCGGATACCGGCACATTGATAAAGTCGCTATTTCCTCGAATCAAACGAAATCCCAGATGCGCCCGGTGAGGATAGGGCTCTGCACCGGCCCAAACACTGCAGTGCGCGGGTAGAACCCGCCCCGGATTTGAAAGACTGCCGCCCACAAATCCCAGTTCGCGCAGCACGTCAAATGTGCAATCATTGGCCGAAAAATAACCCGCCCTGAAATAACGGGGTGCCTTGCCCAGCGCAGACGCCCATATCTCCATTGCCTCTTGAATAATCTCGCGCTGCACATGCGCAGAATACGCGCCCAGATCGTATTTGTATCTCCCCCCTCTGAGCTTGTATGGATGCAAATGCAGCCCCAAACACGCGCCCTGATCCTGTAGCGTCTGAAGCAGATCTGCGTTCTCAAGCGCTACCTCCGGGTGCGCAAAAAGCGTGACCGGAAACCCATAAGCCTTTGCTGTCTCAACGTAAAAATAGATCGATCGTTCACTCTCCCGATAATCCGCAGGGCCACTGCCCGACATTCGTCTGGCATGGGAGGTCACGTCGGATCTGGCCGTCTCGCAGTCCATTGTCAACAATACATAAACTTTTTTCAAACCACGCCCCTGTATGATAGTCTTCACAGATTTAAAATCATCACTGCATTGTTGTGCAAAATATCTTCCAGTGCGTTGGGGGCGAGCATGCGTTTGAGGAATGGGAGACTCAATTGCGCGAAACACGCGCCGCGGGAGAGGCCTGCACCTTTGCCATCTCTGCATGGACAGTCTGTGGCAAACATCAATTTTTTGCCATGCCGCGCCAGGAATCCCGCAGTAAAGTCCTCGTCCCGCGTCAGTCCGCCCAGACCCGAACCCGCAGATAAATCGGCAAATATATTGGGATAGTCTGCCAATAGCCGATCTATTAAGCCGCCGGGTTTGACCGCGCCCGTGGGATACAGGGTCTCTTCGGGGGCGGGTACGTCGGCGCTGATATGCGCCCACCACGATTGGGCATGGCCGATGAATTTAATATTGGAGAATTTTTTTAGTAGTACTTCGAGGTGTTCAATCCCCTGGTTATATCCTCGCGCGCCTTCCTGGAAATGCCATGTTACGGGCCAGTTCAACTCATTGCAGATTGCCAGTACTTTTTCCAGTCGCGGATCGTCCAGTCGCAGGTGCTGTTTTTGTTCGCCATAGCCCTTAAAAATGCCGCTGGCGGCGCGTTTTTCCAGTTCGGTCACGGCGTCTTCCCGCGTGACATCTACATGGCAGAAGGGTATGATGGTGTCCGGATAATCCCGATGTGCCTTTACTATGTCTTCGGTCATCCAGCCAAACTCGTCGTCGCCATCTTCAATGGGTAGCATGACGGCTTTTTCCGCGCCGATGGCTTCGATATGTGTGATGGTTTCTTCAGCCGATCTGCCGTTGTGCGTGAGATGTAAATGCGCGTCGATCATGTCAATACCTCCAGCAATTTTTCTGCGACTACGGCTTCTTCTCCCATTTGCATGGTCATGGGGTCGATCAAAATACCTCTGGCACTTCGCCGTACGACAATTGATGGTTCGCCTTCTCGTAGCGCGTGGATTACGGCATCGCGCTGTTCATCTGGCAGGTCTATGTATGCGCGGGGCGCAAATTCGGGCGCAGCATCCTGTCCTTCGGTCATCACATAGGCGTTTGCGATATTTTTGACTGTATCTACAACAACGCGAGCTTGTCCATGCCAACGCTGGCGGTCTTCATCATCGCTTCGGTTTAAAAACAGATCTATAGCCGCAATTAATCCCAGGATTTCTTCTTTACCGACTTTCATGCCGCGTCCAATTGCCGAGTGGGGACTGGCATTGATCCGCACGGCTTCTACGCAATCCGCTTTTCCCACGACCAGACCGCTATTTTGAGGTCCGCACAATCCCTTGCCACCGCTGAATGTCACGAGGCTCGCACCCATTTTGACGAGTTCGGTTAAGTTTGAGCGGGGAGGCAACTGTGCAGCCGCATCTACCATGACGGGCACGCCTTTTTTTTCGGCGCCTGCGATGACTTCTGCGAGTTGTTCTTTGCTTTGTTTGCCCAGAAAATGCACCACAGCCGCTGTTTTTTCGCCGATTCCGCCGATGAGGTCTTCACTGGTTACCGCCTGTTCGCTGCCTACCCGCACGAGTTTGCCGCCGCAGACTTCAATGCCCTGATGGATGTACGTATGGCTATCGACCAGGCTGATTACGAATTCGTTTTGCCATCCCTGTGTATGCGGCAACTGGCGCGCTTTTGCTATGTCAGGTCCTGTCAAACACGCGGCTGCGGACAATTGTACACCGCTGGCTGCACCACACGAGATAAAGGCCGCAGGTACGCCAATGCGGTCTGCCAGATATTCGCCTGCTTTTACGAGCAGGTCGTTCAAATCGACAAATGATCCTCCCGCCTCGCACATCGCCTCCAGCACTTCATCTGGCATTAAGCTGCCGCCCAGTGTGGTAATGGTCCCACTCGCGTTGATAAATGGTTTTATGCCGAGTGTGTCGTAGGTGATCATGCTGTGGTCCTTTCAATAGGGAAATGTCTCTGAGTCCTCTGTCTGTGATAGTTCAGTCAGGAATCGTCCGGTTCCTTCCACGGCTGAGTTTAAGACGGTTTCACCTTTTTGCGCTGAGGCTTTTCGGGCATCGCCGCCAGCGGATTTGGGCAAATACAAATGCCAGGGGCGCACAAAGTGGATGTCAAATTCTCGCAGTGTTTTCAATTTGGGATACTGGGGAGGGTTGTTGGCTATTAGATTTTCGCGTACGAGGTCGGGGCGCAAGAACATGATTTGGGAGGTTTCTTCTTCGCCTGCGTGATCGCTGCGATTTTCCCATATAGCTTTTGCGTCTTCCGATGCACAGGTCCCCGTGCTGATCAAGCAGGTGAAGAGTCCGTCTTGTGCGGCCAAATCGCGCTGTGTTGCGCGGATGGCGTCGGGGTTGCCGCCGTGACCATTGATGAATACTATGCGGTGTACATTTTCCGCGCGGCACATTGCCACCAGGTCTTTCAACAGGTTCATAAATGTGGGGACTTGCATGCGGCAGGCGAATGGGAAAGCGCGGAAGTTGTTGTTTAAGCTCACCCGCTGCGTGGGTAAACACACGACGCGGCCACCTATTTCATTGGCTTTGCGCGTGCCTCCATAAGCGACGTATTCCACTTGAAAGTTGTCCGTTCCATAGGGCAATGCAGGTCCGTGCGGTTCGGTGGAGCCTATTGGGATGACCGCTACATTGGGCGCGAGTGATCGCACATCGTCAATGGTCATTTCTTCCAGGATGCCCGAAAGATTTTGGCGCATAATAAGCCTCGGCTATGTGTGCTGCTCTATGAATGATGGGACGCTCATGATAAGTCGCCATTTCTCCCCTGTCAAGGTGTCGGGATAGGAATAGTAATATTACGCAGCTTGACCGACGCTGTTCTCAGTGTTATTATGGACGCCCATTTTTTTGTTTTTCATATTTCGGTGTCCTATGACTATTCGCGCGATCATCATTGGCCTTTGTTTATCTGTTTTGGTGAATTTTTGGCCTGTGTATAGTAGCTTGATTCTGCGTTCTTCCCGCGGGGATTTTGCCCATTTGTCTGTGGCTTTTTTGATTCCCTTTTTGGCCTTGCTCGTTTTTAACTATTTTTTTTCGCGCAGATTCAGGGGCCTCTCATCCTTTGAACTCATCGCGATATGTAGCATTGGCATGGTGGCTGCCAATATGCAAGGTGAGTGGCTTTCGGGTTATTTTCTCGGCGTTGTCACTGCGCCCATTTATTTTGCTTCAACGCAAAATATGTGGGCAGAAAGGCTGTGGCCACATTTTACCGAGTGGAATGTGCTGACAGACCGCGCTGCAGCTACGGGGTTTTACGAAGGGCTGCCGCCTGGTGCCCCTTTTCCCTGGGATGCGTGGATCGCACTTTTCCCCGGCTGGATCCTTTTTTTGGGTGCTGTATTTCTCGCCAATTTCTGTGTGGTTATTCTCCTTCGCAAACAGTGGATGGAATACGAACGGCTCTCTTTTCCCATTGCTACGGCACTTCTCGAGTTGACGGGTACGGGTGATTCAAAAGATGCGTTTGCTAACCTTGTTCGCTCGCGCTTTTTTCAGATTGGATTTGTACTCATTTTTGGCGTTTTTTGCTGGAATGTCGCCTCATGGTTTGTCACGGCATTGCCCCGTCTGGATGTTATGAGGCAGATCAATATCCCCATTGGTCGCGGTTTTCCACCGCTGTGGTTTCTCTTCCAGCCGATGACGATTGCATTTGCCTATTTCACGAAATCAGATGTGCTGTACAGCATCTGGTTTTTTCACTTGCTCGCGATTCTTCAGGTTGGCATTTTCAATCGCTTTGGTTTGGATTTTGGCGGTTCCGATATGTGGTGTTCTATGGCACCTGCTATTGGGTGGCAGAGTTTTGGCGGTTTTATTGTTCTCGTTCTGTGGGGGCTGTGGATGGCGCGCGCACATTTGCGCGATGTCTGGCTCAAGGTGTGGTCTCGCAATGCGCAGATAGATGATGAGGGGGAGCTTTTATCCTATCGCACGGCATTTATGATCCTGGTCTTGTGTAGTGTGTACACGATTTTCTTTCTCGTGCAATCGGGTATGAATGTCCTTACCTTACTCACCTTTTGGGGTGCGACGCTGATTCTTTACCTGGGTCTTGCACATATTATCGCCGAGAGTGGTCTGGTTTTTTTGCGCGGTCCTATTACCGCTCAGGCATTTACCTGGCATGTCCTTGGTGTTGCGGGTATGGGGGCGCCGAGCGCTGTTGCACTGGGGCTGACTTATACATTTTTTTGCGATGCCAAAACTTTTGCGATTACAACACTTGCGCATGTCCCTCGTCTGGCCTCGGTTGTGCCCGCCGAACGCCGCCGCGCTTTTGTTCCCGCGATTGCCACAGGTGCCTTGATCGGCGCGACTACTGTTATTGCTTTTACCCTCTATCAGGGTTATTACGGTATTGGCAGCTATAATTTTGGGGTGGTTAGTTTTAATGGGTCCGCTGATGGTGCCGTGGGGTCGTGGACTTATACCGCCAACCGCGTACACGCCGGAGCGATGAGTACAGACTGGAATCGCATGCGTTTTTTGGGTATTGGAGCTGTTTTTACAGGTATCTTGCTCTATATTCGCTATCGCTTTCCCCACTTTCCGCTTCATCCGATTGGGTTTACGATTTCATCATCGGGCGTCTTGCGGAGTAGCTTATTTTCTATTTTCTTTAGCTGGGCGATCAAAACGCTCGTGCTCAAATTTGGCGGTCTTGAACACTATCGCAAAATCGCGCCTTTGTTCCTGGGTATGCTGGTTGGTCAAATTGCCGGTATTGCATTGGGCGTTGTTGTGGATGCGCTTTTTTTCCCGGGCAATGGCCACAAACTCAACAGGTGGTAGAACATGACTTTTGATCTCATTATTCGCAACAGCACAGTGATTGACGGCACGGGCCGAACGCCCGGTTTTCAGGCAGATGTTGGCATTTGCGGGGATCGCATTGAAGCCATTGGCGATTTGTCTCAGGCAGAGGCCGATACGGTTATCGATGCGACGGGACATATCGTCTGTCCTGGTTTTATCGATGTGCATGTTCATTCGGAAATTGCCCTGCTTACAGGTGTTCATCGCTATGCCGAGGTGCAGCAGGGTATTACGACGCAGCTTTTGACGCCCGATGGGTTTGGGTGGACGGGGCTGTCGCCCGAGCGCACGCGCGAATTGTGGACATATACGCGCTTTTCCGTTGGCGAGGTCGATATTCCGATTGGCTGGCAAACACCTGAGGATTATCTGAGTCTTTTTCCCAATAACAGCGCGGCAAATGTGTATCCACAAGTTCCGCATTGCGCGGTTCGCCTGTCTGCATGCGGGTGGGATGCGCGACCGGCAACAGATGATGAGATTGTACAGATGTCGGATCTCACGCGCCAATGGATGGAGGCGGGGGCTGGCGCGCTCAATCTGGGTCTCGATTATCAGCCGAGTGCCAATGCGGATTTTCGGGAGCTTGTTGCGCTTTGCAAAGTTGCAGCGGAATACGGGGGTATTTACGCGGCTCACGTGCGCTATCACACGATTGGGCGCGTTGCCGCCTGGGAAGAGACGATCGCGCTTTCCCGCGCTGCAAATATCCCGGTTCACATCTCGCACGAGCGAGTCAACGATGAGAATGCCGATTTGCTGGATAGAATCGAGCGCGAAGATATCGATCTGACTTTTGAATCCTATCTCTATCCGGCCGGGATGACGCATTTGTACATGATGTTGCCTATGAAATTCCAGGTAGGTAGCCCGGATGAGGTCAATGCGCGTCTTGAAGACCCAGAGATTCGCGCCGAGTCCGTGGCCGAACTCAAGACATGGCTCGGGCGCGGCGATCAAATCGTGGGTTATACTGGCTCGGGCAGGTACACGGGAGAACGCCTGTGCGATCTCGCGGCCAAGGCAAATACATCTCTGGAAGATTTTGCCTACGATCTGATTTTTCAGGAGCGCGAAGATCATGCCGTTATTTTTCCCTGGCAGGTTGATCCCGAAGTCGCCGCGCAGACTGTGACGCGTACAGCCACTCATCCGCGTATGATGATTGCCAGCGATGGCATTTTTAATATTCCGCATCCGCATCCGCGGGGTTTTGGGTGTTTTGCGCGCGTGCTGGGTCATTTTGTGCGCGAGCGCGAGTTGCTGACTTTTGAGGAGGCGATCTACAAGATGAGCGGTTTTCCCGCGCGGCGTTTCAATATTCCCGACCGGGGCGAACTCGCTGTGGGCAAAGCCGCTGATCTCGTTGTTTTTGATCCCGATACGGTGGCTGCGAGATCTACTTTTGAAAATCCCACGCTGCCGCCAGTCGGTATTTCGCACGTTTTTGTCAATGGCCAGTCCGTCATTGCCAATGGGGAACCAACAGGCGCGTTGCCCGGCCAGGTGCTGCGCCGAGCGTGATTTCTGATTCTATGCCTATTCAAGTGAAAATTTGCGATACGCCCGACGATGTGGCTCGCATCGCCGCATCGGAAATTGTCGCGCTTATTCGCCAGAAGCCAAATGCAGTACTGGGTTTGGCAACGGGATCAACGCCGGTGAAGACGTATGCCGAACTCAGGCGGGTGAATCGGGAGGGGCTGAGTTTTTCGCGTTTGACTACTTTTAATCTCGATGAGTACTGGGGGCTTGATGGCACGCATTCGCAGAGTTATCGCCATTTTATGAATCGCACGTTTTTTGACGGTACTGATATTCAACTGTGGAATACGCATGTGCCCAATGGCAGGGCAGTGGATGCCGATCTCGAGTGCGAGGCTTTTGAGGACAGGATACGGGCGTGTGGCGGTGTGGATTTGTGGTTGCTGGGCATTGGTCGCAATGGACATATTGCTTTTAACGAGCCCGGTAGTGCGCCCGATTCTCGCACCCGTCTGGTCGATTTGACCGAGAGTACGATTGCGGCGAATAGTCGCTTTTTCGAGCGCATTGAAGATGTGCCCAAACAGGCACTCACCGCGGGGATTGCCACGATTTGTGAGGCGAGGCGGATTCTTCTTCTGGCGACGGGTACGGATAAGGCGGGAGCGATTGCCAGCGCTGTTCAAGGTGTTCCACATCCATCCTGTCCGGCGAGTTTTTTACAGACACATTCGGATTGTACGTTTATTTTAGATAGAGGGGCGGCCCTGTGAAGTGTGATCCGCAGATGACGCAGATGAACGCAGATGAAAGAGGAAGGCTGTGAAGTATGAAGTGTGAAGACCACTAATTTTTAATTTTTAATTAAACAGAAAGGTTTGCCATGAAAAAGACCCTCGCCGTGCTTGAAGGCGACGGCATTGGTCCCGAGATTATGCGCGAGGGGATTAAAGCTCTTCGCACGATTGAAAAGAAGTTCGATCACGAGTTTGTGCTGGAATACGCGCCTTTTGGTGCGGCGTCGTATTTTGACGAGGGCAGTCCGTTTCCCGATGAGACAAAAGCCCTGTGTGATCGGGCAGACGCGATTATCAAAGGTCCGGTGGGGCTTTCCATTGAAGAGACGAAGAAAATTCCACAGGAGTTGCGTCCGGAACTCGGTGCTATTCTGCCTTTGCGAAAGCGTTTTAATACGTATGCCAATTATCGCCCGGTCAGGTTGCCCAAATCTCTCGCGTCATTTTCTCCTTTGCGCGATAGCGTTATTGGAGAGGGTATTGATATTCTCATGATTCGAGAACTTGTGGGTGGTATTTATTTTGGGGATAAAGAAGAAGGTACTGCTACGGGTATGAAATACGCGCGCGACGATTGCATTTATACCGAAGAGCAGGTGCGCGCGATTGGAACGGTTGCGTTTGACGAAGCCCGACGTCTCGGTGCCAGGATGACCCATGTCCACAAATCGAATGTGCTGGCGACATCCCGGCTTTGGGACGCGATTATCGAAGATATGGCAAAAGAATACGACGATGTCGAATACGTGTCGATTATCGTCGATAACGCAGCTTTTCAACTCGTCAGAGATCCCACGCAATTCAATGGGGTTATGCTTTTGGAAAATATGCAGGGCGATATTTTGACCGATCAGGCGGGTGGTTTGCTCGGTTCTCTCGGTTTGATGCCTTCGGCGTGTATGGGACCCGAAAAGGGCTATGTGGAACCGGCGCACGGCTCGGCACCCGATATCGCGGGTCAAAATATCGCCAATCCCTATTCTATGATTGGCAGTATTGCATTTTTGCTGGATAAATGTCTGGGCCTCAAAGAGGAGTCAGACGCTTTGTGGAACGCTATGTTCGATATTCTCGAGAGAGGATATGCCACTTCTGAACTCGCCTCAGAGATAACCGATCCCAAGAATGTTCTTTCGACCAGTGATTTTGGCGATATGGTCGTCGATATTTTGAGTAATTAAAGGAGATTTTCCATGAGCAATATCATCGCTTTTATTGGTACCTATACACGCACAGGGAGTAAAGGTATTTACGTTCACCGATTCAATACCGAGACCGGTGAACTCACTCCGGCTAATAGCATCGAGAGTGAGAATCCGACATTTCTCGCCATTCATCCCAATGGGCGGTTTCTCTATGCGGTCAATGAGATCAGTGAATACAATGGCGAGAGCGCGGGGGCGATTAGCGCTTATGCCATTGATGCAGAAGCCGCAGATCTCGCGTTTATCAACCGGCAATCGACAGTAGGCACTGGTCCCTGTCATTTGAATATCGACGCGACGGGTCGCTATGCTGTAGTGGCAAATTACGGTGGGGGTAGCACCTGTATGTTGCCCATTAGGGAAGATGGTGCGTTGGGCGAAGCGTCGGATTTTATTCAGCACGAGGGCAGTAGTGTCAATCCGCAACGGCAGCAAGGTCCCCACGCCCATTCTGCGAATATTTCGCCGGATAACAAACGGGTTTATGTCGCCGATCTCGGTTTGGACAAGGTGTTGATTTTTGAGCTTGATCTCGAAAACGGCAAACTCATTGCGAATGATCCGCCATCCGTCTCTGTGGCGCCCGGTGAGGGACCGCGCCATTTTGCGTTTCATCCCGGAGGACAATACGCCTATCTGATCAATGAGATAGGCAATACTGTCAATGCGTATGCCTGTGATGCGGAGACGGGCGCGTTGACCGAGTTGCAATCCATTGCTACATTGCCCGGCGATTTTTCAGATACGAGTCATACAGCGGATGTTCACGTTTCATCCGATGGTCTGTTTGTGTATGGGTCAAATCGCGGTCACGATAGTGTCGCCATTTTTGCGGTTGACGAGTCCAGCGGTCACTTGACGCCGGTCGATATTCACTCCACTGGTGGAGAAACGCCTCGCAATATCGCGCTTTCGCCCGATGGCAATTTCTTGCTGGCGGAGAATCAAAGCAGTGATACGATTGTTTCTTTTGCCATCGACCGAGAGACCGGGAAATTGACAGAGACCGGGCATGTCGCGGAAGTGCCCATGCCCGTTTGCCTGAAGTTTTTGGTGTAGAGAGAGGGGATTACAATGTCCAGTGATCGTCCAAATGTGCTTTTGATTATGACGGATCAGCAACCTGTATCGACGATCGGTTGTTATGGCAATTCGGTTGTTAAAACACCCGCGCAAGACCGCCTGGCACGCGAAGGCATGCGGTTTGACAATTTTTATATTGCGGCGTTTGCGTGTACGCCGTCTCGAGCGACGTATTTGACCGGGCGCTATTCGCACAACCACGGGGTGGTGATTAACGATGTGGAATTGGACGATGCGTTGCCGTCAATAGGTAATCTATTTCGCGATGCGGGCTATCAAACCGCGTGGATTGGCAAGTGGCATTTGGGGGGGCAGATGTATCGCGGGATTGCGGAACGCGGTCCGTTTGACAATTGCTGGGTCAGGAAGCGGGTAGATAGTACGCGCGATTTTGAGTTTGTGGATGTGGAAGGCGGTACGGGAGAGGATGAACCCCGGAGTGGATTTGATCACTGGGTTGGGGGTTGGAAGCATTTCAAAGCGTATTTGCAGACGACCGATTTGCCCGATGAGGTTAAAAATTCGCCCCGCGTGGGCAATCACCATGCAGCGCCGAGTGCCCCAGATCGGGAGCACAACGTGAGTTTGTTGGGGGAGGATCACCACATGGCGCACTTTTTTGCCGATGAGATGGTGTCGTTTCTCAATGCCAATCGGGATAATCCATTTTGCGCTGTGCTGTCTTTTTACGGACCGCATGCGCCCGTTTGTCCACCCGAGCCATGGGATTCAATGTACGATTTGGACGATGTGCCTCTGCCCGATAATTACGATGCGCCATTGGAGGATAAGCCGCGTTTTCAATCGGGTCGCGATCGCACTTATGTGCGCGATGTCTGGTCGAGAGAGGAGGTACGGGACTATATCCGGCGTTATTGGGGGTATGTGAGTTATATCGACGCACAAATTGAGCGGGTGCTCAACGCGCTGGATGCCAATGGTCAGGCGGAGAATACGATTGTGATGTTTGTGTCGGATCACGGCGATATGGTGGGGCAGTTTGGCATGGTGTACAAGTTGCCGTATTGTGGCTACGATACGTTGATGAAGGTGCCGTGTTTGGTGCGGTGGCCCGGGCGCATTGAAGCGGGGTCTGTGAATACTTCTTTGAATAGCAGTGTGGATGTGATGCCCACGATACTGGATCTGGTGGGGATGGATATTCCCGAGGGAGTGGATGGTGAAAGTATAAGCGATGTTTTGAAGGGCGAGCGCGATGTCGCGCGGGAAGAAATTTTTACGGATTTGATAAATCGCGGTGTGATGCTCAGGCAGGGATCGTGGAAGTTTGTGCTGAATTGGAAGTCTCTGAGCGGTGATGTGCGCGATTTGGACGAGCTTTACAATTTGGCGGATGATCCCCATGAGGAACACAATCTTGCGTATCGAGATCGCGCGCAGGCCGCATTGATGCGAGACCGCATTTTGAGCTGGTTGGAGGAGACGGGGCATCCGTATGTAAATACTATCCGGGAACAGGCATTTCGAGAACCATCTTGATTTGAAAGGGGTTGCCATCGCGCGATGGCGACCCTTTTTAACTTACCAGGAATGCACCATGTGGCCGTTGCCGGGGAAGTAGATGTGATCTACGAGTGTGGAAAGGCCAACACCGAGGGTGTAGCCGATTAAGAGGCCGATGAAGAAGGGTTGCAAATTGCGGTAGAGCCGAATGCCGCCGATGCGCAATACGATGGATTTGAATGCCCACACGAGGAAGACGGTGAAGGCGGTGACTCTGACGGGATAGACATATCCCACTGTGAATCCCACGGGATGGAGGGGCCACCACGCAAAGCGCAGGCGCATGAGGCTCAAAAACAGGGTGCCGAGTGCCCCCGCAGCCAGGAATTGCCATTCAATGCGCCCAAAAGAGGTCGGTTCCGATGCCCAGGAGACGACGCGGTCAAACATGCGCTGGCTGTATCCGCCGAATACAAAGACGTGGCGGATATTGGCGGCGCCGGTTGCGCCGTAACAGAGGTTGAGGGTATAGATAATTGAGACGGCAAAGCCGATGATGAAGGCGAGCATTAAGGCGGCGACCATGCGATTGCGCGGCCAGCGAAATACGTCGTGGATTTTGGCGGTGTGAGTTAGGGATGGGAGGATGTATTCGCGGTGGCTTTCCACGCTGTTGGCCGATAGTGCCATGCCGACGTGGTCGGGGGTTTGCACGTTTGTGCCGAGCGCGGCAGCGGCGAGTTCCTGGGTTCGCAGTGGGGTTTCGACATATACGAGGCCGGTTTCTGCGACGATTTTAGCCAGGCCGATGAAGTAGATCAAGAGCAGGCCGAGTTGTATTGCAATGCCCAGGAGGGAAATGCCCAGCGCGTACATATAGGCGCTGGCATAAGTGAGTGCGATGATCAGGCCGATCACTGCGGTGCGGTAAGATAGGAGTTCGGTTTTGTCCTGGGCATTTGGCTGCCAGAGTGCGCGGATGACGGTTCCAATATGCTGCCGCGCCATGAAGAGGCCAAACAGGGCAAATGCGATGAAGCCACCGACCTGCTGTAGCAATAGGCCGCTGCCAAAGTCTCTGCCCACGGTGATGCCAAAGCGGTTTAGCGCGCCGATTTCGATGAGCGAGAGGATGTGGAATAGCCAGATGGAGAGCAGGACTTCGAGGTTGGTGAGATATCCAAAGGCTGCCATGACAAAGTTGAATTTGACTTGTAGCGGGGGAAAGTCGTGTCCAAATGAGATGGCGGTGCGGTAGGTGGGACCAATGGGTATGATTGGGAGATTGTGCCAGAAGAGGGGCAGGATATTCCAGGATAAGATGAATGCGCCGATGCCAAATCCCGTCCAGAATAATTTGTTTTTCATGAAGCCAATTTGCCCCGATGCTGTATCCTGTATCATCAGGGTGGGCAATTGCGCGAGGGGAAAGGTGATGCGTTCGTGTTCGACCCATTGTTTGCGCAAGATGACGGTGATGCACAAACAGGCGATGAATAGTGCGAAGAAAAAGGTGAACCACCAGAAGAGCGGTACAGCCCAGGCGTGATAGGGAGTGGAGAGATGTGCTGGCAGTCCCTCCCACAAATTGGTGATGTCGCCCGCGCGATTGCTGGGTACTGCCCAGGGTTGGATGTGTTCGTGGGTAAATTCCGCCCATCGGTTTTCCGGCGTGGCTTTGTAATAGGGGCTGGCGAGTACGGCGATCAGGCGTCCGGCGACGTTTTTGGTGGGGAAAACGCTGCCTATAAATCCCATGCAGAGGATGAGTCCCAATTCGTGCGGGCGAAGCATCCAGTTTTCCCGGATTTTTTTGAGCAGGGGATTGATGAGGAAGATGAGGAGGAATGGGAGCCACAATGACATGGGCATGTGGCCGAGAGATACGCGAGATGCGCGAAGGCGATAGGTGGTGTCTGTAGCAAAATAGCAGATGACTATGGTCAGGATCAGGCCAACGATAATGGCGCGGGTGGTGATGTGTGACGCGGGGTCAGACTGTGGCGCGGGATTGGGCAGGCTCATGCATTTCTTTCGGTTGGTGGATTTCTTCCTTCTAACTTCTTCCTTTTAATATACGGAGGCTATCATGCCATTTCAAGTTTTTGACTATCGCAGGGATATTACCAATATGCTGGTGACACCCCAGATTCGTTCGCGGTTTTTGAAGATGGAGGTGGGGCAGTTCAATCAGAGCCATACGCACGATTTGGGGCACGAGATTTTTCTGATTTTACAAGGGCAGGCAGAGTTTGATATCGAAGGGCACAAGGAGGTGTTGGGGCCCGGGCAGATGTGTATTGCACTGACAGATGAGGCGCATACGGTGCGAAATGTGGGCGATGATGAGGTGATTATGTATTTGTCGGTGACACCGCATATTTTGCCTACGCATACGTATTGGACAGCAGAGGGGGAGAAGGAACCGCCGCGATTTGCGGATTCTTTTTCTTATGATCAGGAGCCAGATTTGGGTGTTGATGCAGGCGCAAGAGCAGATGAACATCTGCAGTCTGTGGAGGATTTTGTCGCGCGCGTAGAACAGACAGCAGAGACGCAGCGCGAGCAGGTTGCGGCTTTTAAGAAGGCATTCGCAGAGGGCGATAGGGAAGCCGCATTCAAAGCGCGAGATGCGATGTGGGATGCGCTTTATCCGATGTTTAAGGCCGTTCACGATCTGGCTGTTGTGTGGAATGCTTTCGCGCATCGGACGGTGGATGAAGTGTGAAGTGTAATTGTAGGGGCGATCCCCTGTGGTCGCCCGCTTTTAGAAAGGACGCAAATATGGGCAAATTTAGACTGGCTTGTCATTTGATTCAGTTTCGGGGCGAGCAGCACGAAAATCCCGAGAAGGTGCTGGCAGAGGTGGCTGAGGCGGGGTGGGACGGGGTTGAGGGGTTGAAGATCGACAGTGGCGATGATCTGGTTGCTAAGGCCAATCTGGCGAGGAAGAATGGTTTGCATCTGGTCAATGTGGGAGGACCGAGTCCGCTTGATCGGGTTCGGTACAATATCGCGTTGGGTAATGATGCGGCAGAGGTGCCGTCGTGTCGTCGCGCGATGTGGGGGGGCGATGATCCGAGTGATGAAGATGTTGAGAATGCGGCTCGTTCGCTCGATGAGGTGCTGGCATATTGCAAGGCACACAATGTGAAGGGTTTTCACCACGCGCATATGCGGACGTTGATCGAGACGGTCGAGGATGCCGAGAGATTGATGACGGCTGCGCCCGATTTGTGGTTGCTCTACGATACGGGGCACATGCTGGCGGCGGGTAGCGATCCGATGCAGGTTTTTGAACGCGATGTGTTGCGAGATCGGATTGGACATGTGCATTTGAAGGATGTGCATGCCAATGATCCCGCGTCCTGGAATCACCGCACGGGGCAGTTTAATGAGGAGGCGCGATTCGCAGAACTCGGCGCGGGGAATATGGGGTTTGACGCACGGGCAGCGCTGGAGAAGTTGGAAGAAGTGGGCTACGATGGGTGGGTGTCCGTAGAGCTTGACCGACCGTATCCGCCCAAACCCCCGGCAGAAGCGGCAAAGTCCAATCGCGAGTATTTGCGAAGCATAGGATATTGAGACGCGTCTATACTACGTTGGACAATCCGCCATCGAGGTTAATCGCCGTGCCGGTGATGAAAGAAGCGCATTCCGAAGCGAGAAAGGCGACGAGCGCGCCAGCATCAGAGGGTTCACCTAAACGTCCCAGCGGATGCTCTTCAGCCTGCTTAGTCCAGTAATTTTCTAAAGTGCCGGGGGAACCTTCCGCTTTCCAGGCGCGTTCTCCCTGCGCGCTCTTGATAGAAGTCAAGCACACGGTGTTTACGAGGATATTGTGCGGCAATAGTTCCTTGGATAGCGCTTTGGTCATCGCTATTCCCGCTGCGCGGCTCACAGAGGTTGGATAAGAAGCTGCGCCAGGCTGTTTGCCCCCCGGATGCGTGACGTTGATAATCCGTCCTCCGCCGACGAGTTTCATCTGAGGAATGACCAGACGCACGCAACGTACAGCCCCCATCAGTTTCAGATCTAAATCGGCATGCCAATCATCGTCGTCCAGATCATCGAAGGCGCTCGCGGCAGACCGGCCAGCATTGTTGACCAGGATGTCAATCCGCCCGAAATGCTGGACTACTCTGTTGATGAAGCTCGTTAGCGTTTCCGGTTTGGTCACGTCAGCAGGGACAGCAAGGACATCATCAGTTGAGGCACGAAGTTCCTCTGCTGTCTGTTGCAAGACATCATCGCGTCGCGCACAAATCGCGACCTTCGCGCCCTCTTCGAGGAACCGCGATGCGATTCCTCTGCCGATTCCCTCGCTGCCGCCCGTAATAACCGCAACTTTTCCTGTCAATCCAAGGTCCATATCAAATCTCCTTAAGTGAATTTATATCCGTAGGTCGAGTATCAGGCGATTTGTCAATTGCTTTTAAATAAGATACCCGTTTCTCTGGCGATGCGGAACCGTTCTTTGACTCTTTGCTCTTGTTCTGGGTTGGTGACGGGGTATTCGTCAAAGATGTGACCGCGGCCTTCCATGCGGGGGTCGCCGTGTTGTTTGAGGGTTTTCCGAAGTTTTTGCCAGAGTGCGTTTTTGATGGTCTGATGGTCGGCGCTTTCGGCGAGGTTGTTGATACAGTGGGGATCGGTCTGGATATCGTAGAGTTCTTCTTTGGGGCGTTTGCCCATGCAGAGTTGCCAGTAGGTCTCGTTACCCTGTTCTTTTTCTTCGACGACGCGCGTTTTGGTGGGTGAGTCGTCGATGTTGCGGTAATAGACTTCGGGGTCGCCGGCTGGCCAGCGGTCGGGTTCAAAATTTCGCAGATAGAGGTGGCGGTGGTCGCGGATGCCGCGGATGGGATATCCGACGGTGCCGGGACGGCAGATGTCGTGGCGTTCTTTGCCCGAGATGAGAGCGGTGCGCTCCGGGTCGATGATGCCCGATTTGCTGGATTTGAAGATGGGCATGAGGCTTTTGCCGGTGATTTGGGAATGGATGTCGATGCCCGCAGCTTCGAGGAATGTGGGGGCAAAGTCAACGAAATTGATGAGGTCGTCAACTATTCGGCCCGGTTCGATCGCGTCTTTCCACATGGCGGCCAATGGCATGTGGTAGGCAATTTCGTAGAGTTGGCCTTTCATGCGCGGAAAGGGCATGCCATTGTCTGAGGTGACCATGATGAGGGTGTTGTCGAGTTCGCCGCGTTCTTCGAGGATGTCGAGGATTTGCCTTAGGTGTTTGTCGAACCATTCGATTTCAAAGGCGTAGTCGAGCATGTCGTTTTTGACGTCTTCGGTTGATGGCCAGCAGGGGGGTACTTCGTCGATGTCAGAGAGGGATTTTCCCCCGAGGCGTACGCCAGAGCCGTATTCGTAGCCGCGGTGGGGTTCTTTGCCGCCATACCAGAAGCTGAAGGGCTGGTCGTCGGGTTTGGCATTGAGAAAAGCCGCGAAATTGGCGGCGTAGTCTATATTGGCAATGCTTTTTGTGGGGGGATTGAGTTTGAGGTCGTTGTGTTCGGGGCCGACGAGTTTGCGCGGTGAGCCATCTGGATAAGTTCCCGGTTCGCCCGGGCCCCAGCCTTTGCCAGTGAATCCCGTGGCGTATCCGGCGTCTTTGAAAAGCTCGGGATAGGTGACGTAGTCCGATGGGAAAAAGCAGAGGTGGTTGCAGGCTTCTTGAAGTTGCCAGGAATAGCGACCGGTGAGGATGGCGGCTCTGGATGGGGCGCATTTGGCATTGGGTGTGAAGGCGTTGTTAAAGAGAATGCCTTCGCGTGCGACGCGGTCAAATGCCGGGGTGTTGACCCAGGGGCAGCCATAAGCACTGGCGTGGGGCCAGGATTGGTCGTCGGCAATGCAGAAGAGGATGTTTGGGCGTTGTGTCATTTGGATTTGTTCCGTGAGATTTTTTGGTGGTTTTAGTGGATTTTGGTTGTATTATATACGACATTTGGGTGACTTGTGCAAATATCGGAATGCGTGAAGGCAGAGTGAGAGTATTGAGATGAAATTTCGGATGCTGGGAAAGACGGGTTTACAGGTCTCTGAGATCGGTTTTGGCGCGGCGCAGATTGGGAATCCATTACTGCCGGAAACGCAGGTCGAAGCGGTGCTGAACACGGTGCTCGATTTGGGTATCGCGTTTATCGATACGGCTGCGATGTATGGCGATAGCGAAGAGCGGATCGGGAAGTTTATCGCCCATCGGCAGGACGATTTTGTTCTGGCGACAAAGTGCGGCGATTATCAGGTGATCAATGGCGGCAAGCGCGAGATTGTAAAGGATTATTCGCCCGAGGGTATTTTGAGGACGATTGATACGAGTCGATCAAGGCTGAAGATGGATGTGATCGATATTGTGCAATTTCACGGGTTGCCTGGAGAAGCGGACGATTGGGATGCGGCGTTTGACGCGCTGTTGGAGGCAAGGGATAGGGGATGGACGAAGTTTGTCGGTGTATCAGCTGATGGATCGGCAGCGGCTGAGGCGGCGAAGAGGTGGGATTTAGATACGCAGGAGTTTACGTACAATGTGTTGTTCCAGGAGTCTGCTGAAAATTTGATGCCGACTTTGCGCGATCGGGGTATGGGGACGATTATCAAGCGTCCGATTGCCAATGGGGTGTATCTCAGATCTGAGCGGCCAGACGGTTCGTATATGGGCGATCCGTGGGATCGGGCACAGCAGATGCCGTTGCGGGAATTGGCGGACGATATGCCGCTGATTGAATTTGCGTTGCGGTTTACGCTTTCTCACGAAGATGTGTGTACTGCTATTGTGGGATCGACCAATGCGGATCATCTCGCAGATAATGTGAAAATTTCAGATGGAGAAGTGTTATCCGAAGATGTGTTGGACAGGACAAAGCGGGTTTTTAAGTCGTTGTTTGGGTGATTAACCACTTACAAAGGAGTTTATTTTGAAACCCAACAGAATTAGAGAAAAATTGGATGCGGGCGAACCCACGATTGGCACGCGGATTCATTCGAGTTGGCCGGCGATTGTTGAGGCGATTGGACATACGGGACTTTACGACTATGTCGAATACGTTGGCGAATACGGCACGTTTGATCTCTACGATCTCGACAATTTGTGTCGGGCAGCCGAGTTGTACAATATGGGTATGATGTTCAAAATTGATCGCAGCCATCAGTACTTTTTGTCGCAGCGGGCGATAGGGTCTGGTTTTGGGAGTATTTTGTTTACGGATTGTCGCACGGAAGAAGATGCGAAGGAATGTGTGCGCGTTACGCTTCCAGATACGCCGGAGGATGGCGGTTTGTACAGTGTGTACACGCGGCGCAATACGTATATGGGATATGGCGGGGGTCCGGAGTATGTGAAGGCGATGCGAGAGACGGTTGTGGTTTTGATGATTGAAAAGAAGGAGGCGGTGGAGAATCTGGAGGCGATTCTTTCGGTTCCAGGCGTGGATATGGTGCAATGGGGACCTTCGGATTATTCGATGAGTGTTGGCAAAGCGGGACAGCGCGGTGATCCCGCAGTGGCAGATGCGAGGAATGAGGTGTTTAAGACTGCGCTGAGTATGGGTGTTCACCCCCGCGCAGAGATTATGTCGCCCGATGAGGCAAAGGAATATCTCGATATGGGTGTGCGGCATTTCAATATCGGGGTGGATATCTCAGTTTTGCATTCGTGGTGGCGAAGCAATGGCGATGAGTTGAGAAAAGCGGTGGAGGGGGCGTGAAATGAACGAATAGACGAATAGACGAATAGACGAACCCCACCCTGCCACCCAACTACTATCGTTGATTCGCTGATTCGTAGATTCGCACAGCCGCCGAGACCTGAACCTCGGCGGCTGTTTTTTTATGTGAGGAGTTCATGTACGGCTTCTGAGGGACGGGCAATGACTGCGCGATCTCCGCGAATGCACACGGGGCGATTCATGACTTCGGGATGTTCCAAAAGCAAGCCGACGAGTGCATCGGGGGTATTGTAGTCATCCATGTCGCGTCCCAGTTTTTCAAAGGAACTGGGGTGAATCATGTCTTTGGGTTCACCGGGCAGGAGTGCGAGAAATTTTCTCAAGTCCTGTTCGCTCAGCGGTGTTTTCAAGTATTCAATGACGTCGAACTCGACGTTGCCAGCGCGCAATATGTCCATTGCGCCGTTGGATTTGCTTCAGTTGGGGTTGTGGTAGATGGTGAGTTTTGACATGTTAAATCTCCTTTTTTCGGTGAAAAGAGTCTCAAAGGGAGTATAAATGTCAGGATTTTTGAGGTCAAGAGGTAAGTGGATAGGATCTCAATAAGATTACCACACAAAAATGCCCCGCGTCAAAGACAGGGTGTTTTTATTTATTAGTTGCTTCATTTTAGAAGTATGGTATTGTATTAAAGGTGGTCATATAAAGCCATTGTCAAACTTTTTAGGAGAAAAATAATGGCCAGTATTGACAAAAACGCCGAACCTAACCTTGAAAAACTCATTGACACCCTCTGTAAACTTCCCCCCGATGATTTGAAGGAAGTTAAGCGAAGGCTTGAAAAGCAACTCGAAGAAGCCAATCATTATCGGGAACCATTGGATGATTTGCAGGAGGATGACTTGTGGGGGTTGGATTTGAGCCGCGAAACTGCGGATGATGCGGCCTCAATGAGGGAAGTGCTCAGAATCACCTCTAAATTCAAAGGGTCTATGGCAAAGATCGTAAGTGAAGAAAGAGACGAACGGTAATGGCCGTTTGTTTTTTTGATACGAGTGCTCTGGTTAAATACTATCACAACGAGTTGGGAAGGCAAATGGTCGTCAGCCTCGCTGATGATCCAAATAATCGCATTTTTATATCCCGGCTTGGACTGATAGAATGGCATTCTGCCTTTTTTCGTCTCATGCGTATGGACATATTTACTCAAGATGAGTTTCAAACCATACGAACGCGATTCCTTTCAGATATTCGGCATCGAAAATTTCTTATTCAACCTCTTGAACGCATACACCAGAACCGGGCTATTCGTCTCCTCTCCCGTTATGCTGTCACCCAAAGTCTGCGCACATTAGATGCCCTTCAGCTTGCCATTGCCCTTCACGCCAATAGTCATACACCTCTCGATCATTTTGTTTGCGCTGATCTTCCCTTCTGTCAGGTCGCCACACTGGAGGGGCTTTCTGTGCTCAATCCCGAATCCCTTTGAGCAACCCTGTTCACCAGCTAATCTGGCTTTATTTTTTGCCTTTGGGTCGGATGGCTTTGGCAAAGTTTCTCTTACCTCTTACGTCTCACCTTTTACCGCTTACCTATATTCGCCAGCGTTTCCAGAGGTCATCGGGTATTTCGTCTCGGAATGTCTCCTGGTCTTTGTGAGGTAGGCGGGCGAAAAGGCCATAGCGGATGTTGTTGCTGGTGTTTTGAGAGGGTTCGTGCAGGATGTTGCAGTGCCAGAAGATGACCTCGCCTGCTTTTGCATGCAGTTCAACGGGTTGAATATCTTTGACCATGTCGAGATATTCGGGGTGGTCCTTAAAGCTGCAACTGAGGTGATCGGGATGTTTGCGAAGAAATTCCCATGATTTGATATGGCTGCGCGGCCAGAAGACGGTGCCACCGCCGCGCGGTTCCACGTCGTAGATGTAGGTCGCCAATCCGAGGAGAAAAGAGGCCCCCCGCCGCTTGCCGAGATAACCGTCAATGTGCCCGCGCTCTGGCAAGCGCCATTCGCATTCGGGTTCGGGCAAGAGCAGGCGCAGGTTGCCGTCTTCACCGCAAAATTGTCCATCGCCCCCCATGTGATCGACTATGGCTTTGACTTTGGGCTGGTTGACGAGTTGTGTTTCTTCTGGCGAAAAGCGAAAGCCTCTCAATATGGTGATGTCTTCGCGGTGTTGTTGGCGCGGTCCTGCGGCGTTTTGTTGGGCGGGGTCAGAGAGGTCACCGTATTGGGCGCGAATCTGCGCGCGCCAATTGTCCAATACCGGGGAATCGATTAGATTGGGTACGAGGACATATCCCAATGCTTTGAACTGGGCGATCTGTTCGGGTGTAAGGGCCATATTAACCCCGTTCTTTTAGATCGTAAATGGCGATCATATAGGGATGGTCGCGGTCGAGATGCGTGAGGGTGTCGGGGTTTTCAACGCGGCCAGCGGGGCGGATGTTTTCGCCCGTTATGCCCGCAGCATCGTCTCCGAGGTCTTTGCGACAGGTGTCAATTTGCGCTCTGAGATCCCGCACGATGTCGGGGTGTTGTTCGCTTATGTCATTGGTTTCACCGATGTCGGCTTCGAGGTCGTAGAGTTCCCGGATTTCTTGATCGTCTTTTCGAATGTGGAGTTTCCATTTGCCGCTCCGCACGGCTTCGATGCTGTTGCGTTTGTAGTAAAAGAAGGATTCGTGTTGCGATGTGGCGCCTTTTTCTGCGAACATGAGTGGGCGGATGTCTTTGCCGTCGATGATGCGGTCGGTGGGTACTTCTGCTCCGCCGAGAACTGCAAGCGTGGGGTAAAAGTCCATGGATAGCGTCAGTTCGCTACACACTTCGCCCGCGGGGATTTTGCCGGGCCATCGCATGAGGCAGGGTACGCGCTGACCGCCTTCCCATGTGGTGCCTTTGGTGGCGCGCAAAGGGCTGTTGCTGCCGCCTTCGTCGCGGGCGCGAGAGCCGTTGTCGCTGGTGAAGATGACAAGGGTGTTGTCGTCGAGTCCCAGGGTTTTGAGTTCGTCAAAGATGACGGCGGCTGCCCAGTCAATGCAGGCGACTGCTGCGCCATATACGCCGTTTTCAGATTCTCGGACAAAGGCTTCGGGGGGATAGTGGGGCAGGTGGACGTGCATGTGGGCGAGGTAGAGGAAGAAGGGCTGGTCTTTGTTGTCGCGCATGAAACGGACGCATTCTTCGACGTAGCGTTCGGTGATGCCGCGCTGGTCGGGTTGCGCCTGGATGACTTCTTCGTCGCGCAATAAGGGCAGAGGTGGATTTTTGTCGTCTTCTTTTTGTATGCCCATGTCGTTGCTATAGGGGATGCCGTAGTAGCTGTCAAATCCGTGGCGGGTGGGTAGAAATTCCGGCTGGTCTCCGCAGTGCCATTTGCCGACTATTTTGGTGGCGTAGCCTTTGTCTTTGAGGAGTTTGGCGATGGTGATTTCGCTGGAGTTCAGGCCTACACCCTGTCCGGGGAAGAGGACCCAACGTCCGTCAAAAGAGCCAAAGCCAATGCGGGGAGGATAACAGCCCGTGAGCATGGCGCCTCGAGAGGGCGAACACACGGGAGATGCCATGTAGAAGTCGGTGAATTTTATGCCTTCTGCGGCCATTTTGTCGAGTGCTGGCGTTTTGTTGATTTTAGAGCCGTAACTGCCGAGGTCACCATAGCCGAGGTCGTCACAGTTGATCAAGATGATGTTGGGTTGCATAGGTCTCCTTTCGCGATATTTTAAAGAATTGGGCGGCGTAAATGGTATTTCTATACTATACTTCGTTATATCATTTGGTGCAAGTTCTGAAAAGAGGTGATGCATGAAAGAAAAACAACTGAAACTAAAAGTGATTTGTACCGAATTGCCCGGTACGCGTTTTGAAGATCCATACGGTCACGATCCCGAGGTTAAAGAACCTGTTTACCTCGGCATACAACGTGACAAAGAGGTTGTTGAGCAGGTTCCCGCTGATCGTCGCGAGGTGGTATTTTATCCCGAGTTCAGGGTTGGTGAGAAACCCGATAGTTCGCCCAATTTTTTGGGTCCTTATGCACAGGGTAGGCCCGCGGACCGCTTTTTTTATCTTTCCTGGGGGATGGTGCGAGATTCGGGTGATTTTGAGATGTTTCGGCGGCTCAAAATTCGTCTGGGACATCTCGATTGGGCACAGGTTAATCGGTCGCTTGAATCGGGTGATCCCATTGTCGTAAAGCTAAAGTTGACGGATGATCTCGGTGGTCCGCTTTGCGCTACGCCGCGGGCTTCTCATATTACATGGATAGGATAGGAGACCTAAATGGCTGTTGAACCCAGAGAGTTGAAATTTATTGCGACTGAGGAAAAGGGGGAAGTGTCGGCTTTGTACGCGCGACCGCGCGGGGCAAAGGCACTATTGGTGTTGGGGCACGGGGCGGGTACGAATATGCGGCATCTTTTTATGCAGGAACTGAGCGATGCATTGAACGATGTGGGGATTGCGACTTTGCGTTTCAATTATCCCTATTCTGAGAGGGGCGGTGGTGGCATGGATGGGGAGAGGGTGCGGTTGGCAACTGTGCGTGCGGCTATAGAGATGGGGATGAAGCAGGCACGAGGATTGCCGGTTTTTGCCGGCGGGCATTCGATGAGCGGACGGATGGTTTCGATGGCTTGTGCCGAAGAACCTGTTGACGGGCTGAAGGGTATTGTGTTTTTCGCTTTTCCGCTGTATTCGAGCAAGCCGAATACAGAGCGCGCCGAGCATTTGATGGATGTGCGCGTGCCGATGCTGTTTTTATCGGGTCAGCGGGATAAGATGGCGAATTTAGAACTGTTGCAACCGGTGGTGGATAATCTGAAGGGTGCGATGCTTCAGGTGGTGGATACCGCGGATCACGGATTTAAAATTCTGAAGCGGCGAAATACCGATGAACCCGTGATGGAAGAATTGGCACGGGTCGCAGGTGGATGGATGTCGGGATAATGGAAAGTGTGCAGATGGATACACAGGGGCGCGTCATTTCTCTGTTTATGAAGATAGAGAAGGGGATGCCTTTATCCAGACCGCGCGATGGTAAATTTTTGTTGCGCTCTCGGTTTGGCATTGAAGGCGATGCAAATGCAGACGGCGTTGGTCCGCGGCAGGTGCTTTTGGTTGCTCTGAAGACTCTGCAGGCGTTCAAATTGCAGCCGGGTGATTTGCGAGAGAATATAGTTGTCGCCGGGTTGCCGCTGGACGATTTGCCATCGGGGTCGGTGTTGCAATTCGGGGATTCCGCTACAGTTCGGCTGACGTATCACTGTGAGGTGTGCAAGTATATCGGGACGTTGGGCGTAAAACCGATTCAGTCGTTGGTGAATCAGAGGGGGTTTTTGGCTGTGGCGTTGACAGGTGGTGTCGTTTGTGAAGGCGATCCGGTCAGGGTTTTGTCCAGGTGTTATGATCCCGTGCCTGACCAGACCGCGGATCGATTTTTATGGGTTGTAAAGCAGATTCCCTTTGGGAGGGTGATGACGTATAAGCAGATTGTGGATGTTCTGGGGGTGTCGCATTCGTATTACCGCGTGTTGCCCACCTATATGAAGCGCGTGAGAGGACAGGCGTATCCTCTGCATCGCATTTTGGATTCAAAAGGGTGTTTGACACCGCATGTAGATAATCAGCGGGCGTTGCTGGAATGCGAGGGGGTTGAGGTCAATGCAGGAGAGGGCGGTAACGGATGGGTGGATGTGTCTGTCTTCGGGTGGGATATCAGTGGGATTTATTATTGAATAGTTCGGGAATGTGTTCGGGTGTGACAAATGTGTTGAGTTCGTCGGAGAGGCTATCGATTTCATAGGCTTCTATCCACTGGTAGTTGAAGGTGTAATCGGCGTCGGCGTCCTCTCCTGTGACGATATGGGCCCATTGGTCGGGGGTGTTGCGCGGGGCGAGGAGGAGATAGTCATGACGTTCGACATTGGATTGGATGTAGTATTTGTAATAGTGGTGAACGCCGAGTTTGCGAAGGATTTTTAAGCGTCCCAGGCCCGATTCTTCATAGAGTTCGCGATACATAGCTTCTGCTGGTGTTTCCCCCGGGTCCAAATTCCCGCCGGGAAAACGCAGGGGCATCGCAGGTGTGTTGTCAAAGCAAAGCGCGAGGAGTTTGTATCCCGAATTATCTGGACGGAGGATGAGGGCAAAGGCTTTGTGTTTCCAGGGGGCTTCGGGTTTGGGGGTCAGGTCAACGGCGCATTTAAATGCAGCGCGATAGAGTTCCCGGTTGTTCCTGATGTAATGGGTTTGCCGCGCTTGTTCGGGAAAAAATAGACCGCGTTCGCGCACTTCGTCGGTTTCGTTAAAATTTTCAAGTGTGTCAATATGTGCCCAGTA
>JAPOXY010000077.1 GCA_026706845.1 Gemmatimonadota bacterium | reverse complement strand
CCGCTTTGAGCGGTTCACAAATTAAAGCCCCCGGCTTTGCCGGGGGATATTTACTATATTGTCCGATCACGCGTTTCCTTGAACAGTTTAGAACGATCCTGAGAATCCAGTAAAACTTTCCATCGCCGTTTAAGTACCCCTTTTTCCGGTCCGATTGGCCAAGTTCTTTTTGCCTGAGAGCCAGAATGTTGCCACGGCATGAGATCGGTCAATAATGGCCAGGAAAAGTACTTGCCATTCTTAACCGTTGGCCGAAATGGGTCTTGCCAACCAGTTGGGCAATACTGCCATTTAACAGCGTCAAAGTCGTGGATGGAGTCGAGTTTGGCGAGTTTTTCTTTGCGTGCTCCCTCTATAGAGGTGTAGTGAACATTCGCGGGTTCATTAAGGTCCGCCCCGTTTAAGCGGATGGCTATGGCGATAGCGACGGGAGTCTGAATAGCAAAGACGTTCTCGCTCTGACGCGTCCCGCGTAATTCACCACCCAGGTCGATAATCCAGATCTCATCGCATATTTTCCGCATGTGCTCGCGCATCCCTGAAAAAGCATCACCAACCAGGTAACTTGATGCACTGATAAAGCTGATAATTCCGGAACCACCAGAAGTATCGTGCTCAAACACCTTCCAAAGCGCCCAGCGCCAGAAGTAAACGTAAAAATTGTACAGGTTTTTAATGTCTCCTCCGTGCCCGGATGCTTTAGCTGGCTCAATAAAATCACTTAATATAGGTGAAATTCCTTTTTTATCATCCCCCTCGTCTCCCCAGCGAACCCAGCTGCCCGTGCGCGCTTTATTATCTTCCCTGGCCGCCTTATGGCGGTCATAGGGAGGGTTCCCTACACAGACGATGACCGGGACGTCACTTTTCACGCTCAATGCTTTGGCGTGCTGCTCGGCTACAGGTTCCTGATAAAGCGTCACTTGGGGAGGTTCTGCATTCGGGCTTTCAAGAGTATCGGTCAGGTAGATATGAAGTCCGTCATCAGGTAATGATGATCCAGACTCACGCAGGGTTTGGCTGATGCGAAGTTCGCTTACTGCGTAAGGTCCGACCATCCACTCGAAGCCGTATAGATTCTTTGCAAGTTCAGTAGCCTTGCCGGGTACGGCGCCTTTTCCCTGCTCTTCCTTGACGCGAGTAAGGGCGTGATCAATTATGCCCAGAAGGTATGTCCCCGTCCCAACGGCAGGGTCTAGTGTAATCACCCCTGAATCGGCAAAACCAAGCGGTTTTTTCAATTGCGTGGCGAGTAGCTTATCGAGTAGTCGCACTTGTGCGCGAACTACTTCAAGAGGGGTATAATAAACACCTGCATCCTTGCGTAATTCCGGGTCATAAACCGCCAGGAAATCTTCATAAAAATATAACCAGAGGTCTTGTGTATCTGTAAGTGAATCAGGTGACACTACGTCGACTATGCGTGAAAGGAGATTAAATGATGTAGAGATCTCCTCCCGTGCTTTTTGGTCAGTCAAAAGTTGCAGCGCACGTGAGAGGAGTCCGTATTGTTCTTCGAATGTTGTGGTATTTTTGCTTTGATCCAACGGATCAATTCCTTCAGTGCGAGCCAACAGCAGAGCAAAGGTGACTGTTTGGGCATACGCATCAGCAAATTGTTTATCGGAGGCGTCAGGGAAAAGAAGCTGACGCCATTCATCAGCGAGTTTGACAATCGGTGAATCCGGGTCCTTGAGCGCATCTGACACATCGTCACGAAGCATCCGGCATAATGGCGCCAGAAACCTAGCAAAACCCCCTAGATCGATTTTATTATTTTTGTCGGTGGGTATAATCGGCTCCCATAATAAGAAATCCCGCAAAAGAGAAATCAAGGCTTGAGCATCCTGGAGAGTGACGGCGTCTTTGCCGTCTGTAGATACATTGCCTGAAAGTCTTATGATGGCGCCTGTTCGTTCCCCATCACGATACAGTGACCACTCATTACCATCCGTGTACAGGATGTTGGGTATGGATGAGAAACGCTTGAATTGCTCTCGGTCGTGACCCTTGAATTGCTTCGCGTTAACGCCGACGCCTGTAGCCTTGAGTTCCGCATATCCAGCGAGAAGATTATTTCGGTTTATGCCGTAATCAGGTTTCCCCAGACGATTTGGTAAGTGCACCTCTCCGGTGGGGACTACATTCCAACCTAAAATAGAGCCCGCAGATGACATGAAGCCCTCGAACGGCGCGCGTAGCTGGTCTTCAGGTTCGCCAGATATGATTTGCGTCATTTTTTCTGTTACGGCAGAGGCAAATTTCTGGAGCGCTTCGTAGATTAGGATGTCATCATTCATTTGTTTTTTACATAGGGATGCGGTTGTTTCTGTTCATTACTCCATCCTCTCAGGAAATAGAGTCTGAGGCAAATCCGGGAACGTCCATGGGTGTACGACAATTTTGTGAGATGGGGGTGATTATACACCTGCCCGACGCTCCCAGAAGTCATCGAAACGGTTATTGAGGA
>JAPOXY010000076.1 GCA_026706845.1 Gemmatimonadota bacterium | reverse complement strand
CTTTAGATACAGCGACGTACATGTGATACTTCATACTGGAATCCTTTCTGTTGGATTGTTGGGCAAACACACTGCCTGTTAACATGACAAAGAGAACAAAAAAAATTGTTTTCATGGCCACACTCCTGAAAAGTGGTCGTTATTTGTCCCAATATAGCATTGGATGAAACGGATAGAAAGCAGAAAGGAACACCTGCTACAGAGAGGTTCTCGACGGGCTTGACATTGCGTCAAGAGCAAAGTTTATTGCTCGGTTGAAATCCCCTCACACCTTCCTCAGGAGAAAATATGAGCAAAAAACCCAACATCCTCTTCTTTTTCACCGATGACCAGCGATTTGACACCATTCGCGCGCTGGGCAATACAGATGTGCAAACACCCGTGCTGGATCGCCTCGTGGCGCAAGGCACGACCTTTACACACGCGCACATACCCGGCGGAACATCGGGCGCAATATGCATGCCCAGCCGCGCTATGTTGCACACGGGACGCACGCTCTTTCACCTCGACGGCGCAGGCCAGGGCATTCCCAACGACCACGTAATGCTGGGCGAACATCTGCAAGCCAACGGCTATCGCACATGGGGCACGGGCAAATGGCACAATGGATCCGCTTCTTTTGCGCGCAGCTTTTCAGACGGCGCAGAGATCTTTTTCGGGGGCATGGACGACCACTGGAACGTGCCCGCATTTAATCATGACCCCACCGGCAAATACGACGCCGTACTCCTGCAATGCCCGAACCCCAACCAATCAAGCGCCTTGAAAATACGAAGAGGCGACCACGTAACCGCGGGCAAACACTCCAGTGAATTATTTGCCGAGGGTGCAATAGATTGGCTGGAAAAATACGACTCCGACAACCCATTCTTTATGTACATCTCATTCATGGCCCCCCATGACCCGCGCACAATGCCGCAAAAATATCTCGATATGTACGACCCCGAAGACACCCCACTTCCCGAGAACTTTATGGGCGGGCATCCATTTGACAATGGCGACCTGAAAGTGCGCGATGAAGTCCTCGAAGATTTTCCCCGCGACCCCTACAAAGTGCGGCAACACATTGCCGAATACTACGCCATGATCACCCACTTAGACGCTCAGATGGGGCGCGTACTCGACACAATAAGCGCGCGCGGAATGGCGGATAACACCATCGTCGTCTTTGCCGGAGATAATGGCCTCGCAGTGGGGCAACACGGACTTTTCGGCAAACAAAACATGTACGAACACAGCGTGCGCGTACCCCTGATATTTTCCGGACCGGGCGTACCTGCGGGGCAAAAACGATCCGCCTATGTGTATTTGCACGATATATTCCCAACCCTGTGCGACTTAATCGGCACCAACACACCGGACTCCGTGGAAGGCACCAGTCTGGTATCCGCACTCAACAACGGCGATGAACAGGTGCGCGACACCCTGTTCTCTGCATATCGCGAGTGGCAGCGCATGGTAAAAGACAATCGTTTTAAGCTCATCGAATACGCGGTAAATGGACGCCGCACAACGCAGCTATTCGATCTGGAAAACGACCCACTGGAGCTACACAATCTCGCAGACGACAAAGCGCACGCCAGCAAAGTAGCCGACCTGCGAGAAACCCTGTACCAATGGCGCGACGACTGGGACGATGCAAAAAGCGAATGGGGAAAAACATTTTGGGAAGCGTTTTAAAAAGGAGACGACCATGGATGCTTCATGTCTATCGCATAGCCTGACAGAAGAAGAGCGATTGCAGTTTGACCGCGATGGGTATCTTATTGTCGAAAATGCCCTCGACCCCGATCACGCCGCGCGCCTGTGCGCCGTGATCGATCGCATAGATGCCGAAATGCGTCCCAAACAAGGCATAGATAAACTCGGGCGCTTGAGCGTCAGAGACTTCATCGGCCTCGACTGGGAATTTGTCGAACTGGTAGATTGGCCCAGGACTATCGCAAAAGTGTGGGATATCTTGAGCTGGAACTTGCAAATCTATCACTCGCACCTCAACGTCACCCCCCCGGTATCAAACGGAAGTAGTGGAAAGAATCTGCGCTGGCATCAAGACAGTGCCCTGCTCAATCAGGAATTAGAAACAGACCCCCGCCCCCGCATCTCAATCAAAGTAGCATACTTTTTAACGGACTGCAGCGAAGATGGCCGGGGCAACTTTTACATTATACCAGGCAGCCATTTGATCAACGACTACGACTTTCCCAACGGCGACCGCACATCCGAACCCAAAGATGCAATACCCGTGCTCGTCAAACCGGGAACAGCCGTATTTTTTGACCGCAGACTCTGGCACTCGGTAAGCGCAAATTACTGGACAGAAGCGCGTCGGGCACTCTTTTACGGATATAGCTATCGCTGGTTCCGTCCCCGCGATGACGTAACGATGGATCACTGGTGGGACCGATTGGATCCCATCCGCAAACAATTATTTGGCAACGCGCCAACCGGCGGATATGGATTCACCTCTCCCACTGACGAAGACGTACCCCTGCGCGGATGGCTATCTGAACACCTGGGCGAAGAAGCCATAGCATAGCATGAGACAATCATTATGGAATGGGAACCCATTTTTCACGACTTTACATTCGGCGAATCCGAACGCCGAAAAATGGACCGCGACGGACATATCGCTTTCCCGGGACTGTTAAAAGACGATGCGCGAGAAAAGTTGACAGAATCCCTGTCCTATATCGAATCACTCAGACCACAGGCTAAAGAAGGCCATGAACCCAATCGGTTCGCCGCTGAATTTGACTGGTATCTCGAAAGCTTGATCGGACATCCCCAAATGCTCAGACTGGCGCGAGATATTCTGGGCGAAAATATTCGGTACGATCACTGCGTCAGCCTGAACCGCCCCGGGGGCAACCGCGGAACACACTGGCATACACATGGGTATGGGGAAGAAGACCCCAGCCTGGGATTTATTCGCATCTTCTTTTACGTCAACGGATTTGAACCCGACGACGGCGGATTAAAAGTCGTACCCGGCAGCCATCTGTTCCGCGAAAAAATCGGGCGTATTGACTCAGACAAAGCATTGCAAGAACAATGGCTCAGCGGAAAAACCCATCCAATGACGGGTGAACCCCTCCAGATACACGCGCCCTCTATGCCACCTGGAACCGTAATCGCCATGTGGACATTTGCCGCTCACGGCGTAAACCCGCGACAGCCGGGCAGTGACACGCGGTGGTGCGTGGTATATGCCTATCGCAATCCCGGCCTGCCGTCAAATGCGCGGTGGATATCTGAAGAATACGAAAAACGCCGGGTCCCCGGCGCCGAAGGCTTATTGAGTCTCTATTAAACAGAAAGGAAAAACATGAACATCTTATTCCTGCGGCATTCAGCGGGATTTGAACACAGCTATTTGCCCGACGCAGAAGTGGCTCTGAAAGCAATCGGAAAAGAGAATGGCTGGCGGGTCTTAACCACGCATCGGTTGGATCGCATTTCCGCTGAGAATTTGGAAAAATTTGACATCCTCGCATTTGCGACAACTGGAAACCTGCCCTTTACCGACGAACAAAAATCCGCGATCCTGGACTTTGTCCGCAACGGCAAATCATTCTTCGGCATACACAACGCAACCGACACGTGCTATGACTGGCCCGAATACGGCGAAATGCTCGGCGGATGGTTCAACGGTCACCCCTGGCACCACGAAGTGGGGATCATTGTCGAAGACACCAATCACCCCGCAACAAAAATGCTGGGCGACTATTTTCGGGTAACTGATGAAATCTACACATTCAAAAATTACGACCGCAACAAGACACATGTCTTAATGCGGATCGACAACGAAACCGTAGATCTGGAAAAAGGCAACCGCGAAGATAACGACTACGCCATGGGCTGGTGCCACGAATACGGCAAAGGCCGCGTCATGTACACCGCCCTGGGACACCCCGATGCCCTGTGGCACGAAGACTGGTTCCACGCGCACATCACGGGATGTATCAAATGGGCTGCAAGATTGGAGAATTAAAATGCCAAAATTTGTATTCATGCCGCCGCAGGACGACCTCAAGCGCGCATTCGCCACCCGCCTGTCGGACGAACTCCCCGAATACGACGTCCTATCGCCCGAAACCGACGCCGACGCCATAGAGGCAATACGCGATGCCGACGCCGCATTCGGCTGGATACCGCCCGATGCCCTCGCCATCGCTAAAAAACTCGCCTGGCTGCACAATCCAGACGCGGGACCCTTCTTCGGATACTACTACAGGGAACTGACCGAACACCTGTTAACCATCACAAATCCCCGCGGCATATACTTCGACCACATATCCCACCACATCCTGATGTTCCTGCTCGCACTCGCACGCGGGCTGCCGTGGTACATGGACGCACAGCGGCGCAGAGAATGGGACAAAAGCGCGCGCAAATCCCCGTACATAGACCTCGCTGGCGCAACAGCCCTCATCAACGGTGTCGGCGGCATTGGACACGAGACAGCCCGCCTGTGCAACGAACTGGGAATGACCGTCATCGGCATCGAACCTCGGCCCGAATACGAACTGCCCTACGTCGAATTCCACACCCCGGACAAAATTGACACACTCCTGCCACGCGCGGACTTCGTCATCACAACCGTCCCACACACACCCGAAACCGAAGGCATGTTCGACGCGCGACGCTTCACCCTGATGAAACCTTCCGCGTACTTCATCAACATCGGCCGCGGCAAAGTGTGCAAAATAGACGACCTCGCCAACGCCATCGAATCCGGCACAATAGCCGGTGCCGGACTGGACGTATTCGAACAAGAGCCACTGCCCTCCGACCACAAGCTGTGGGGCCTGCCCAACGTGCTGATGACCCCACACATCGCCGTCAGAGACGCCGGCAACATAAACGAGCGCCGCTACGAAATACTCATCGACAACGCCCGCCGCTTCCTCGCGGGTGAAGAACTGACCAATGTCGTGGATAAATCAAAGTGGTACTAGCCTATCCCAACCCCTTGAGATGTGTGCGCGCGCGGTACAAATACCCATCGATAGCCGTGACATAGAGCGACTGCAAATCTTCATCGCCAAACTCACAATTGGTCGGATTGATAGGAAAAGGATGTGCTTCGAGTATCTCTCCGTCGGGCGCAAAAACGTAAATCATCGGACCGGGACCACCATCGGGCCAACCTGCACTCGCGACAATATTGAGATTGGAATCCAGCCTCATACCGTCTATACCCCGATCAGCACCAAAATCGTGGAGCACCTCACAAGCACCCAGTGATCCATCTCCCTCAATCGGATACGCGCGCAATTCCCGGGCAGTCTCGGGCAAATAATCGCTCTGCGCCACATACAGGGTCTTCATATCCGGCGTAACAATCAGACCATTGGGCTTTGTCGTATCAAAAGTCACCCGCACAGTTGTGTACGAACCATCGGCCTGGGGATCAGCCCGATACACCGACTCGTGACCGATATCCATACATGACTTATCATCGCCATATCTCGGATCCGTGAACCAGACCCGGCCCTTTGCATCCACCACGAGATCATTGGGACTGTTAAAGCGGTTCCCCTCAAAATTGTCGGAAATCACAGTCGTCGAACCATCGCTCTCATACCGCGCAATGCGACGCCCGGGACCATCCACAAATCTGTCACCACTCGGATCAAACGTACCCTCCGCGCCATAGACCCGACCCTCTGCATCAGTAGTCAGACCATTTGCCCGATTCGTACCCGTGCGCCACTCGTCGCAAACACCCGTCCTGTGATCGTAGCGCATCGCGCGATCCCCCGGCATATCTGTAAACAACAGCGCATCGCCCACCCACACCGGACCCTCGGTAAAACCAAACGGACCCGCCACCTGTTCAAAATTCCATTCCATAAGGCTCTCCTTTGCTTCACATAAAATTACGCGATCTCGTCTCCAACATACGCGATTGCCAACACGAAGGGAAGTGAGAAACGATGTACAACTGGTCGCAGTTCAGACCAGTTCACTGTGAGGTGAGAAGTGTGAAGTGAAAGGCTCTCGTCATCGCGGCATGATGTTGAGCCGCGATCCACATGGTTTTAACCGCTAAATCACAATATGAAGGGTGGCGCAATCTCGCATGATTCAGTACATTGATGCAGACCTACTTTGCAATATTGACCACCCTATATAAACAATGAAAATCGAAAAACCACCATACACAATCACGCCGGACATTCTCTTTCGCATTGAAGAAATCGGTGAAGCGATTGGCCGCGCGACGGGCATCTCGCAGGACTTGCGCCTGCGACGCATCAATCGCATCCTCACGATTCGCGGATCTCTCGCCATTGAAGGCAATATCCTCAGCGAAGAACAAGTCTCCACAATACTCGACGGCAAGCCCGTTATTGCGCCACTCAGAGACATACAGGAAGCCCGCAACGCCATCAAAGCCTACGACCAATACCAGCAGTGGAACCCCGCCAGCGAAGCCGACCTGTTGCGTGCTCACGAAATCCTGATGATCGGTCTATTAGATGCACCCGGACAATATCGCCGCAGAGACATTGGCGTTATGGGCGGAGGTGAAGTCCATCACATAGGCCCGCCCCCCGGGCGCGTACCGCAACTCATGGCAAACTTGCTGGCATGGCTGGGTAGCACCGATGAACACCCGCTAATCGCCAGTTCGGTCTTTCATTACGAATTTGAGTTCATTCACCCCTTTGAAGATGGCAACGGACGGATGGGACAGCTCTGGCAAACCCTGATACTGACCCGCTGGAAACCCCTATTCGCCCACATCCCCGTAGAAAGTCTGGTCCATGCCCGACAAAGCGACTACTACAAAGCCATCAGACAGAGTTCGTCAGAAGGCGAAAGCACGCCATTCATTGCGTTCATGCTGGAAATTATTCCCGAGGCGATGAAGTTGGCGACATCAATTAAGAGGAACTTTGAGGAATTGAGACATGAGCAAGACATCTGAAAAACTCGCACCACTGGTGCGAGAAATAGATTGGTCGCATAATCTGATTGTCATGGAGCAGTGTGAAGATGATCTGGAGCGCGAGTTTTACATCCGCATGACCAGCAAATTCGGTTGGTGAGTGGAGAGATTTTAGGATGAAACAGAACCAGCAAAATGATAAATCAAAGCCGAGAATAATTACATTAAAACAATTCCTTCGCCATTTCGGAGAACAACGGAATCGAAAGTTTTGCTTTATTTTAGGGGCTGGTGCATCCAAAAGTTCCGGCATTCCCACCGGCACAGAATTAGCATCTCAATGGCTTAACGAGATCAAAGAAGACCTGGACAAAGGTCATTTTGAATCATGGCTCAGAGAGGAGGGTATAAATAAAAATGCGCCCGCCAGTTTTTATCACCAAATTTTTGCCAAACGCTTCGAGATAGACCATCAGGCAGGCTATGATTTTTTTGAGGAGATTATGGAGAAAGCAGAACCGAGCTGTGGTTATTCATTCCTGGCAGAGATCCTGGCACAAGGAAAGCACGACATTGTTATCACAACCAATTTTGACAGCTTAACCGAAGATGCGCTTTTCATTTATACATCAAAAAAGCCGTTAGTAATTGGACATGCGGATTTGGCCGGTTTTATCAACATCCAGCTACAACGGCCACAGGTTATCAAGGTTCACCACGACCTCTTTTTTTCCCCGCAAAACACGGAGGATGAAACAGGGCATATTGATGAAAAGCTGGAACGTGGCTTGCAGGATATTTTTCAATCTTATATCCCAATCGTGATTGGCTATGGCGGGAACGATGGCGGTTTTATGGATGTTTTAAAAAGAGTTTTGTACAAGCACAAGGGTATATACTGGTGTTTTACTGGGAAAGAACATCCAAAAGGTAAAATCGAAAAATTAGTTGTTGATAAACAAGGCTGTTTTATACCTATTAAGGATTTTGATGAACTGATGGTACTACTCGGTGAAAAAATTGGGATAGGTTTGCCAGATGAAAAAATTGAGCGGATTGCTGAAGAACGAGTGAAGAGATATAGAAAGCAGATGAAAGAGGTTTACATTAAAAACAAAGAAGGATCGGATTTGTTACCCGATGCGCTGGACAAAATACTCAAACTCGAAAAGCTTGGGGAACCTAATTGGTTGACCTATGGATTTCTGGCATCAAAAGAAACTGATCCAGAAAAAATAGAATCTGTTTATAAAGAGGGACTGGAGAAATGCCCAGATAGTTATGAACTAATGAATGATTACGCCATTTTCCTTGAAAATACCAAAAAAGACTACGCACGGGCAGAGAAGTATTACCAGAAAGCCCTTGCATTAGACCCTGATGATGCAACCATCAACCGAAATTACGCTGAGTTGCTTACATATTATAGAAAAGATTACGTACAGGCAGAAGAGTATTACCAGAAAGCCCTCGCATTAGATCCGGATGACGCGGACATCAATAGCCATTACGCCATTTTCCTTCAAGATTTTAAAAAAGATTACGCACAGGCAGAGAAATATCACCAAAAGGCTCTTAAGTTAGACCCGGATAATGCAACCATCAATAGCGATTACGCCATTTTTCTTACAAATCCTAAAAAAGATTACGCACAGGCAGAGAAATATCACCAAAAAGCTCTTAAGTTAGACCCTGATGATGCAACCATCAACCGAAATTACGCTGAGTTGCTTACATATTATAGAAAAGATTACGTACAGGCAGAAGAGTATTACCAGAAAGCCCTCGCATTAGATCCGGATGACGCGGACATCAATAGCCATTACGCCATTTTCCTTCAAGATTTTAAAAAAGATTACGCACAGGCAGAGAAATATCACCAAAAGTCCCTTGCGTTAGATTCGGATGATGCAACCATCAATCGATGTTACGCCCTGTTTCTTGCATTTGTCAAAAGGGATTATGCACAGGCTGAAGAGTATTACCGGAAATCTCTTAAGTTGGATCCGGATGATGCGGATATCAATAGCCATTACGCCATTTTCCTTCAAGACATTAAAAGAGATTATGCACAGGCACAGGTGTATCACAAAAAAGCTCTTGAGTTGGATCCGGATGATGCATATATCAACAGCGATTACGCCCTGTTTCTTGCACTTATTAAAAGAGATTATGCACAGGCACAGGTGTATCACGAAAAAGCTCTTGCATTAGATCCTGATGATGCAGACATCAACAGCGATTACACCATTTTCCTCCAAGATATTAAAAATAATAAAAGAGATTACACACAGGCACAGGTGTATCACGAAAAAGCTCTTGAGTTAAAACCGAATGATGCAAACATCAACGGCAATTATGCCTTGTTTTTGTTACAACAAGGATATTTTGAGCAAGCAAAAACTTTTATTGATCAAGCGTTTTTGCTTCATCCACTTAAAAATCTTGAGTTGGAATTATGGTTTTATCGCTACGCCTGTTTTTATCAGGATTATCCCGAAAGCAAGAGTAAGGTTGAGAGTCTGTTGCAGGATGGGATTCGATCACCAGGATGGCCTCTTGAAGGCTTGCTGGAGATAGTCAAAAAAATTGTGCAACACCCTGAATATGATCAAGTGGCTGAATTTGCCAGGCAAATATCCGAAGTGTGAACAGAAAGGTGTGAAATCAGATTTCCCAGATATGAACGAAAAAACACTCTCCAACATAACCGCCCTCGGCGAAGGCTTTACCACAGAGTTCAAGCGTTCCATGTCCTCTAACCTGGGTCGTGAAATCTGTGCCTTTGCGAACGCGACCGGTGGCGTCATTTTGATCGGTGTAACAGACGACGGCGAAATCGTTGGCGTTGCGAACCACAACAAGCTGAAGTCGCAAGTCCAGTCCATCGCGCGATCAGCGGATCCGCCGATAGCAGTGGAAACGGAATCTGTCAATGACGTGCTCTGCATCACAGTACCAGAGCAGCATGGTAAGCCCTATTCCTTTGGCGGCAAGTATTACATCCGCGAAGGCGCGAGTTCGCAACAAATGTCACGCGATGAAATCCGCGAATTCTTTTTTAAGGAAGGACTCATTCGATTCGACAAAACACCCTGCCGTAACTTCAAAATAGATAAAGACCTGACGCCAGAAGCCTGGGCGCAGTTCGCCAAGCGGGCGCATATTCCCGAAGGCATGGACCCAATCGTGGCATTGGAAAACCTGCACTTGCTTGAAAAAGGGGTCATGACCCATGCGGGCGCGTGGCTATTAGCGGAAGATATCACACGCTACACATTGACAGCGGGTGTGACCTGTGCAGTTCTTCGCGGCGTAACCAATACGCATATCATCGACCTCAAAAACTTCACAGGCGATATATGCGCCATCTACAACGACTGTATAGCCTACATGCAGGCGAAGCTGAACACGGCATTAATTCCCCATGCTCGCGGACGGGATGAACGGCTCGAACTACCAGAAGACGCACTCCGCGAGGCAATGGTCAACGCCATCGCGCATCGAGACTATCGATCCACCGCTAAAGTGCAGGTACACATATTCTATGATCGGCTGGAAATTGTCACACCGGGCGGGTTGCCGGCGGGAATGCGGGAGGAAGATTTGGGAATCAAAAGCGTGCCGCGAAATCCCCTTCTGTTCGGAATGTTTCACCGCATGGGAATGGTAGAGCAGATCGGCAGCGGCATCCGGCGCATCCGACAGGAGTGCCGTGACTACGGGGTAGAAGAACCCGTGATCGAGGTCTCGGATAACTGGGTAGTCACAACATTCAAGCGACAGGTTGAACATGGTGGGCAGATACCCCCGCATGTCACCGAACAAGTGCCCTACAGATACCCGACAATTCCAGAGCAAATCAAGGCTAAGCCAGAGTCACAGCCAGAGTCACAGCCAGAGTCACGACAAGGAAGCCTTGAGCAGAGAGTTTTGTCACTTCTTCTACAGGCTCCCATGGCAAAATCGTCCATCTCAACCGGCCTGGGTCAAAAAACCGTGTCAGGACAGCTCAACAAAGTGATTCGCGCGTTGAGAAAAGCCGGATTGATCAAATACACGATTCCAGAAAAACCGGGAAGCCGGTTGCAGAAGTACCAAATTACGGAAAACGGCAGAAACAGATTGGCTGAATTGGCAAATTGATGCATTTGTCAACGGAGAGTGTTGATCTATTCAGTAAGCGTATATGTCATCGTTAGAATGCTCGATAGATACGCTTTCACAACCTGCGAATGTGTATTCGGCTATGAAGGCATTAGGAATTGACGAGACCATTAACAATGCCACTGCGCCAATTGCGGAGGTGATCGGTCAGTTTGTCTTTTTTAAAATTTCCGTGGCTGACGCGGAGTTGCCATTGGTGGTGTTGTGGCTTGTCGCTGGCGCAGTATTTTTTACTTTTTACACCGGCTTCATTGGTATCCGCGGCTTCAAGCATGCCCTCCAACTGGTGCGCGGCGACTACACCGACCCCAACAGCAAAGGCGAAGTCTCCCACCTTCAGGCACTGGCCACAGCAGTGGCGGGAACTGTCGGCATCGGCAACATCGGTGGCGTCGCAGTAGCGGTAACCGTTGGCGGACCAGGGGCGACATTTTGGCTAATTGTGGCGGGCTTTTTGGGCATGTCCACGAAGTTCATTGAATGCACGCTGGGCGTCAAATACCGCAATGAAAACCCGGACCATTCGGTGTCGGGCGGCCCGATGTACTACCTCAGAAAAGGATTTTCAGCCCGCGGCATGGACAGCTTTGGCAAACTGATCGGCGGCTTTTACGCAATGGGGATTGCAATAGGCGCACTGGGCATAGGCAACATGTTTCAATCCAATCAGGCGTATGTGCAACTCAACCACATGACCGGCGGAATGCTGGACGGACTGGGCTGGCTGGTCGGTATTATTTTGGGCGCAGTGGATGTGTACC
>JAPOXY010000075.1 GCA_026706845.1 Gemmatimonadota bacterium | reverse complement strand
GGTGGTTTGCGGGTCATTCCGGGCAGCCACAACAGCCACTACAAGCTGGCGTAATGGCAGCGCATGAATCTCTGAGTAAGGACAGATTTCGTCTACATAGGCTTGAAATCGCTGACCAAACAAATCGCTGCGTCACATATGAACCTCATGTAATCAATGCTGCAATTCGACACAATCTTGAGGTTCGATAGATATGCAAAATCAGAAAAAATAACTGCGAAGTGCTCAACGCTAATCTCGTCTGCCTGCTACATGGCTTGAATCAGGTAGTAATATCACATACTTGACCTGAAAAAACCGTGAATGGCACCCATTTTAACCTATCGATTCACTGAAATTTGCTAATTTACCATGAATAATACCCATTTTAGCCTGTCTATTCACTAAAATTTGACAATTTATCGTGAATAGGGTATTCTAATGATATGGCAAGCAGACAACCGATAAAAAACCGCATTCAAGATCTGAAACGAGATTACGATATCTTGCGTCAGGGCAAAGAATCGCTATTGTCTATGATTGACGAAGTAGAGATCCCCGAGAGCGTGTACAACTCAAACGCCATTGAAAACTCCACCCTCACCCTCAATGAAACAGAAAAAATTCTGTTGGAGCAGATGTTATCTCGGAATGTATCTGTGCGGGAAGTATTTGAGGCGAAAAACCTGGCTCGTGTCACAGAATATAAGCGCAACAGAGCTAAAGATAGCGAACTTAACAAAGACCTGATGCTACTCTTGCATCAGATGCTTATCGGCGGCATTAATGATGACATTGCAGGCCGCTTTCGCCAGCAGGGAGAATACGTGCGGGTGGGCACTCATATTGCGCCAGCATCCGAGCATGTGGAACGCATGATGGATAATATCCTCGTCGAGTATTCCAGTGCCCTCGACACCTACTTCCTGGATAAAATCGCCCGATTTCATCTGGATTTCGAGACCATCCATCCCTTTTGCGACGGCAATGGCCGCATGGGACGGGTCATTATCAACTTTCAACTCCTACAACTCGGTCTGCCGCGCCTTATCATTCGCAACTCGGAGAAAGAAACGTACTATCGGGCATTCAGAGACTACGGAGATGGCAGAACGACCAGAACGATGGAAGGGATTCTATCACTGGCTCTCACAGAGTCGCTGCACAAGCGACTGAGTTATTTGAAGGGAGGGGCAATCATCAGGCTATCGGATTATATCAGACAGAATGACCTCTCAGCACCCGCTGTCACCAACGCCGCCCGCCGCCAGACCATACCCGCTTTCCGCGAGAAGGGAGTGTGGAAGACCGGTCAGGAGTTCATCTATTGAACCCTAAGTTTATCACGGACAAAGGTATCGCGGGGAATATTTGCGACTATCGCTTCCTCAATCAGGCCATCGGCCTTTTCGACAAGTCCAATTCCGCGGAATCGCGTGGAACCGCAAGCTCTGCCCCTGGTCGGGACGGTTCCATGAATGTAATGGCCTCATAAAAGTCGTCCAACGCGACAAACACGCCATTTTCCTGCGCCCACTTGCGCATTCGCTGGTTGCAGGAATGCTTCCAGGAAAGGATCTCCACCCGCCAACCGCGCTTGTGCATACGCTCCAATGTACTGTGAAAACCCGCACCTTCCAGATAACCCGCGCCATCGCCTGTCAACAACACCACAATACCCGGATTCCCATTGTAATCCAACGCATCTTCCAGCATCCGCAACTGCAACACCCGGTCGGGCATTTCCTGTTCACCACGCGCAGATTCGCCCCGGTCAAATAGCTGAACTTCCACCCCCTTGCTCTCCATCCGATTCCACAACTGGCGCATCTCCGGCGGCACAGAGCCAGCGGCAAGTGCTTTCTTCAAAGGGCGGTCGGCATGCGCTAGACGCAGTATATTATCAAAGTTAATACGCACGCGATAACGGGCATTTGGGCCTTCGCGCCGTTCCTCCGCCAAACGTTGTGCTTCATGGAAAATATTGGAATTATCCCAATAAATGAAAACACCGTTCATGCCGAACCACCTCCTTTTATCTGACAAAATTTGGCACACTTAGTAGCTGTCTATGAGTTTTATCACATAATGCGAAAAACCTTCTGGATCGCGGCTAAAACCATGCCGCGATGACAGGACAGAGAGCACGACAGCCCATTTCGTTTGACGCCACTATCCTTCCTATGAATATACCAAAAAAATTCCTGAATGACTACTTACCTATTCTAAAACACTCGCACTATATCACGTCGGGACATTCGGCTCTGCCTTGGTCATAACCTCCAGCACAGCGGTTTTGCCCTCTCTATTCGCGGCGAGTGCGCGGTGGATCGCGGGAGCGAGTTCCGCGGGCGTATCCACGCGCTCTGCCTGTGCGCCCAACCCCGCGCTCACATGGGCGTAATTTCCGCTCAACTCATTGCTCCCAAAGCGATCTGAAGCATAGGGCATATGCGAATCGTACTTCGTCATCACGCCATTATTGAGCACAACCGTAAAAATCGGAATCTCTGCCCGCACAGCCGTCTCCAGATCCAGCCCTGCCATCCCAAACGCGGCATCGCCCATCAAATTGATCACCTGCTTCTCCGGCGCAGCCAACTTCGCGCCCACTGCCAGGCCCAGACCATATCCGAGCTGCGTTGACTTGCCCCATCCCAGGTACCCGCGCGGCGTCACGGGCTTCCACGTCGGAACGAGTTGATCCCGCGGATAACCCGAATCATGGGTAATAATCGTATTGCCCACATCGACCGCATTCTCCAACTCTCGAATCACGCGATACGGACTAATCGGAATCTCATCCGACGTAAAATGCGGCTCCCATAAATCGGCAAACTCCCGGGTCACAGCGGCGACCCGATCCTCGGCATCGTTCTCGCGCCCACCCTCGCCAACCTGTCGCTTGACCTCCTCAATCATCTGCCGCAACACCAGCTTCGCATCCCCCAGCGCACCCACAGCAACCTCGAAATCCTTGCCCATATCCTCGGCACAATTCGTCACCTGCCCCAGAGGAACCCCCTCTGGCATCGGCGTGGTAAATGTATTGCGCGTAAAACTCGTACCAATACCCAACCCAAAATCCATCGACGCCAAAAACCGCTTGACCATCAACGTATATGTATGCCCACCAGTACCCAGTGACAGTGGATGCGTCTCTGGAAACGCACTCTTGCCCGCAAGCGTCGTCATCACGGGAACACTGGCCAACTCGGCAAACTCGATCAATTCTTCCGTCGCCTCTGCATACAACACCCCCTGCCCCGCAATAATAACCGGACGGTGAGCACTGAGAAGATCTGTAATCATATCGCGCACATCTTCAGACGCAGCGGCAGAGCGCCGGGCTTGAACCGGCGTATAAGCGACCTCCTCACCGGGATATTCGGCAGCCATCGCCTCCCTGTGCATCTCCAACAACACGGGACCCAAACGCCCGCTCTTCATCTGTACAACCGCGCGACGCATCATAACCGGAATATCCTCTACCGCGTATATCTGAGCCGCCCACTTCGTAACATGACGGTAATTCCGCACCGCTTCAAACGTGGGATGAATACCCTGACGCGACAGCGCCTCTCCACCGGGCAAATGCAACACGGGCACCGAATCCGCATACGCCTGTGCCACGCCCCCAAACGCATTTTCCGCGCCGGGACCTTGCTGCATCGTAAAAACGCCAAACCTTTTTCCATTGGACACGCGACTAAAACCATCGGCCATATTGACACCCGCGCGCTCCTGACGACAAATAATAGGGGTAATCCCCGCCTTCGCCGAGGCCTCAATCAGTGTCTGATGGGGAAATGCCACCAGAAATTCAACGCCTTCTGCCTTGAGCACACGCGCCATAACATCGTAACCAGTCATGAAATTCTCCGTTTTGTGTATTGTGAAAAATGGATAAATTGTTACCTTATGCAGGGTCGGAGCAAAAGATATTCTGATTGCACGAATAATACAACGGGATTTTGAGACGCCACATCATTTAATCTACACCATGCACAACTCGCCAGCGGATATCTGTCCGCTTTGCAAAAGCCAGAACACGGCCCACTATCTCCGCGACGCATTCAGAGAATATCTGATTTGTATGGATTGTTCCCTCGTCTTTGTCCCCAAAACGTTTCACCTATCAGAACAAGAGGAAAAACAACGCTACGATCTGCACAAAAACGACCCCGCAGACCCGAAATACAGGGCATTTTTATCGCGGATTTACAACCCCCTGAAAGCGCGCCTACCCAAACGCGCCCACGGCCTGGATTTTGGATGTGGTCCCGGACCGACATTATCCCTCATGTTTCAAGAATGCGGACACACCGTCGATATATACGACAAATTTTACGCGCATAACCCCGAAGTCTTCCAGCGCGAATACGACTTTGTAACAGCAACAGAAGTCGTCGAACACCTGAAAAATCCCCAACGTGAACTGCAAAGACTTTATCGCCTTGTAAAACCTGGCGGCATACTCGGCATCATGACCAAACTCGCAATCGACAAATCCGCATTTAAAAATTGGCATTACAAAAGAGACCCAACACACATCTGTTTTTTTTCAAAATCCACATTTGAATGGTTGGGAAACACCTATAAAACAGAAATCGAATTCATCGGATCCGATGTAATTTTAATTCACAAAACAGGAAAAGGACACAGATGAAAAAATCATTAGACACAAAACTCGCCGACATACGCAACAATCCCAACAGCGATGCATTCATCATCGCGTATGCCGCTGATCCCGACATGTCAAAAGGGATTGCAACACTTACAGATGCCACACCAACTATACAAGCCTATTACGATGACCTTGTGGATATCACTGAACAAGCAAAAATCGATGTTTTACTGACCTCTGTCTCCACTATGGACGTCCTGGCACATGAGAAACGGCTCTTTGACACATCACCCGTAACACCTGCCGTACGCGCCAATGACACAACCGACCTGTGGGATGCAACAGGCGCAGAATACACCTCCCTCCCATCTCGCCCCTTTGCCTCACCCACAATTGAAGAAGCGCAATACGGCACGCTATTGCCCCAACCCGACCAAAAACCAGACATCGACCTCGGCCTGTACTCCATCACATTCAACAACAACCTGGATACAGACTGGCTCTCACTGATGCAGTTTAAAACATTCAGAACAGAAGCCACACGCAAAGGATTTCGATACTTCCTCGAAGTCTTTAACCCCAATGTAGCGGACTGTGGGCTGAGCGCAGAAGACATCCCCGCATACGTCAATGACCAGATCGCCCGGATGCTCGCCGGCATACCCCGGGCATCGCGACCCGAATTTCTAAAAATCGCCTATAACGGTCCAGAATCTATGGAAGCCCTCGTCAACTACGATTCCACAGTCGTCGTCGGCATCCTCGGCGGACCAACGAGCACCACTTACGATTCATTCAAACTCATATCCGAAGCCAAAAAATACGGCGCGCGCGTCGCCCTCTTTGGCCGCCGCATCAAAGGTGCCGAAAATCCCAGAGCATTTGTCGAAGTCCTGCGCGATATAGCAGACGGCCTTATCAGCCCAGAAGAAGGGGTCAAAATCTATCACAACACACTCAAAAAACTCGGCATTGCGCCATTGAGAAATTTCGAAGAAGACATGGTACTCTTCACACCAGGACTGGTATAAGCACAAGGAAAAATAACATGCGCGTCACGCGGCTACTCGATGCCCCCATCATCACCCCGGATTTGCATCCGAGTATCGGACACAACATCCAGGGACCCTCGCTAATCCGCGTACCCGACTGGGTACCCGAACCACTCGGATCGTATTACCTCTATTTTGCCGACCACAAAGGAAGCTACATCCGCCTCGCATACACAGATAACCTGCGCGGACCCTGGAAAATACATCCACCGGGAACCCTGCAACTCGCCGACTCGCATTTTCCCACACAGCCACTCACCGCATCAGAAAAAGACATAGCACAAATCAAAACACTCTGGCATGCGGAAAAAGGCCCTCAAAAATTATCCCACGACCTCCTGACTGAAGCCACCACACCGCATATTGCATCGCCAGATGTACACGTCAACCACACCGATCAAACCATTGTCATGTACTATCACGGACTCGAAAAACTCGCACATCAAATCAGCCGCGTCGCCACATCTGCCGACGGAATCAACTTCACAGCGCGCCCGGAAACCTTCGCCAAAAGCTACCTCAGAATCTTTCGACACGCGGGTTATGTCTATGGCATGGCAATGCCGGGCCAATTTTATCGCTCAGCTAACGGACTCTCGCACTTTGAAGAAGGCCCATTGCTATTCAACAAAAACATGCGCCACGCAGCTCTATTAAAACGCGAAAATACCCTGTACATATTCTGGACACAGGTAGGAGACGTACCCGAAAGCATATTACTCAGCACCATTGACATATCGGCTGACTGGCAAAACTGGCGCGAAACAGAAAGCGTAGAAATCCTGCGCCCGGAACACCCCTATGAAGGCGCAGACGCACCACTGGAACCCTCTATTCGCAGCGTGGCCTATGGACACGTCAACCAGTTGCGCGACCCGGCAATCTTTGAAGAAAATGGCCACATCTATTTATTATATGCCATCGCAGGAGAAAGCGGCATAGCCATCGCCGAAGTAGAACTATAGATCACATCACCAATCTCTTTCATAGAGGCGAACATGTCGAGTTTACCTCCCAACAGTGACCCCGATAAACTCCTGGAATACTCCGTAGTCTATACAGACCGCGCACTCAACCACATGTCGCAATCCTTCCAGAACGTCATGCGAGATATCTCCACCACACTCAAAAAAGTGTATCGCACCAGCGCGGTCATCGTCGTACCCGGCAGTGGCACATTTGGCATGGAAGCCGTAGCGCGACAATTTGCCACAGACAAAAAATGCCTGGTCATTCGCAATGGATGGTTCAGCTATCGCTGGAGCCAAATCTTCGAAATGGGCGACATCCCATCCCAATCCATAGTCCTCAAAGCGCGGCGCACAGGCGAAGACAAACACGCCCCATTTGCACCTCCACCAATTGAAGAAGTCACGGAGACAATCGCATCGGAAAAACCAGACTTTGTCTTCGCGCCACACGTCGAAACCGCATCCGGGATCATTCTACCCGACGACTACATCCGTCCCGTAGCAGATGCCATACACGCTGTTGGCGGCCTCCTGGTATTGGACTGCATCGCCTCGGGAACAATCTGGGTCGATATGAAAGCCAGCGGTGTCGATATCCTGATCAGCGCCCCACAAAAAGGCTGGAGTGCCGCTGCGTGTTGTGGCCTCGTCATGCTCTCTTCCTCAGCATTGGAAAAAATCGAATCCACAACCAGCACCAGTTTTGCCTGCGACCTGCACAAATGGCTTCAAATTATGGAAGCTTATGAAGGTGGCGGCCATGCGTATCACGCAACCATGCCCACGGACGCCCTCACCGTATTTCGCAACACCATGAAAGAAACCGAAAATTACGGCTTTGAAAAAATTTGCGCCCAGCAACGAGAACTCGGCGACAAAGTGCGGGCACTCTTAAACAGCAAAGGCATAAAAAGCGTCGCCGCAGAGGGATTCCAGGCACCGGGAGTGGTAGTCAGCTACACCGAAGACCCCGACATACAAACGGGAAAAAAATTCATGGACGCGGGCCTTCAAATTGCCGCTGGCGTACCCTTGCAATGCGACGAACCAGAAGACTTTCAAACCTTCCGCCTGGGCCTATTCGGCCTGGACAAACTCCAGAACATCAATCGCACCGTCCAAAAACTCGACGACGCCCTATCCCAAATCATCCCTTGAAAGGACAAACCATGTACGTAGGCACACAGTACTTCGGCACATCAAAAATAGAAATGGAATTTCTATCCCGCCATGGCGTCACCCATTTTGACGCCACAGTAGATGGCATGGATGCCGACACCCTCACGCAGCACAGAGAAGAAGCCGCCACTTATGGGGTCGAACTCGAAATGATACACGTCCCCCCAATGGACAGCATCCCCATGGCAAAAGACCCGCAACGCGACAGAGACATCGACCTGTTCTGTCAATACATCGAAAACGCGCACAAAGCCGGACTGCGCGGTCTGAACTACAACTTCTGCGTCTTGCGCGCACCTTCCGGCGGCCTTGTACAGCGCACCGGACGCAGGCCGGGCCGCGGCGGAACAACGTACAGCTCCTTTGTCCTCTCTGAATACGACAACGACACCCTCACCGACATCGGTCGCGTAAGCCGAGAAGAAGCTTTCGAACGCGCTGCGTACTTCCTCGAACGCATCATACCCGTAGCCGAAGAATACAAAATACAGATGGCATGCCACCTCAACGACCCGCCAGCACCCGTGCTAAACGGCATAGAAAAATGGAATTATCCCGTATTTGAAGGCCTGAAGCGATTCAGCGAACTGGTTGACAGCCCCTATCACGGATTCAATTTCTGCTGTGGCGTGGCCGCCGAAGGACTGGAAAACCCGGCCGAAGAACTCCCGCCCATCGTCAAATATTTCGCAGAAAGAAAAAAAATCTTCAACGTACACTTCAGAAACATCCGCGGAGGCCTGCACGACTTTTGCGAAACCTGGCCAGATGAAGGCGACGTCAACATGTACGAAATCGTAAAAGCGTTACACCAGGCCGGCTATCCCTACATGCTCATGCCCGACCACGCCCCCCGCCATCCCGACGACACAGCTCCCGAAGGCGTCTCCAGCCGCGTAACCCAGGCGTGGGCATTCCAATTTGGGTACATCATCGCATTGATACAGGCAGTCGAAAACGAGAGCAAATAAAAACAGGAGAATACATGGCAATTGTACAACCCACCCCCGATCACGTATTGGACAAAGCAACGCGAGAAGCACTCAAGCGCGTAAACACAACCGCTGTGGTCGATGTACTCTCGCGCAATGGGTATGACGCGCGATACACCTACATGCCCAATCTGCAAACCATGAACCCCGGGGAACGACTGGTCGCCAGAGCCATCACCGTCCGCTTTGTGCCCTCGCGCCCCGATGCCGACGAAGAAAAACCGGACGGCGAAGAATCCCCTGAATACGCCGCCTTTGAACTCGCCGGTCCGGGCGACGTCATCGTCATGGAATCCATGCGCACCAAACTGATGTCCATTGGCGGAGACATCAAATTTCTTCGCTTAAAACAGCGGGGAGTAGATGGACTGATCTGCGATGGCGGCATCCGCGACATGCACACCGTCAAAGACTACGGCGTCATGCTGTGGGGCTATGGCAAAACATCAAACCTCGGCACCCGCGTTGGAACGCCTTATTCGACCAATGACTGGGTACAGGTCGATGGCGTCCTCGTCAGACCGGGAGATTACATCGTAGCCGACGACGACGGCGTAGTCGTCATCCCGCGCAAAGTCGCGCCGGAAATGGCTCAAAAAGCAATAGAATACGACGACCTCGAAGAATGGATCAGAAGGCGCCTGGACACGGAAAATCTCTCCCCGGGCAAATACTATCCGCCAGATGAAGAAACATTCGAGCTGTATCGCAAATGGAAGAAGGGATTATGATCGAGATTCGTCGGGGGCGACGAAAGGATGCGCCCTACATCATAGATTTTCAAATCCGAATGGCAAAAGAAGCGGAAGATCTTACACTGGATCGACCAACCGTTGAAAAAGGCGTACAGGCCGTTTTTGACGATCCCCACAAAGGGGCGTATTGGATAGCAGAATTAGACGGCGAAGTTGCAGGCTGCTTGCTCACCGTCCCCGAATGGAGTGACTGGCGCAACGGAACCGTATTGTGGATCCATTCGGTCTATGTAATCCCCAGCGCACGGCGGCGCGGCGTTTTCAGGATGATGTATAAAAACTTAAAAACCAGAGTCGAACAATCTGCCGACCTGCGCGGACTCCGGCTTTACGTCGAACGAAAAAACGAACGGGCGCAAAAAACTTATAACGCAATGGGAATGGACGGCAACCACTACAAAATGTTTGAGTGGATGAAAGAGGGATGGTAAAACTCACTCCTTCATACCCTGCACCAGACGATTGATGAGATCGGGGTCGTCGGGAAGGAGTTCGGAAGCGGGAAGTCGAGAAAGAATCTCAGCCCAGCGTTTATCCTGTTTGTATGCCCTGGCGAGAAAGAGAATCGCTTGATCGGGCTTGCCCTTCTCGGCGAGGGCAACGCCAACCCAAAAGGCGACCTCACCATTGGTCGCTTTATCGGGCACGACCTCAGTAGCTATGCGATAGGCGGCAAGTGCCTTTTCAATATCGCCCTTACCAATCCATTTTTCACCCTCGTCGAGTTTGAGATAGGCGCGTTGCAAGGTAACGAGCCGGCGCAACTCAACAACGGGATTGGGATGATCTTCAACGCGGAGTTCAAACAATCGATCTCCCCATGTCCATGGCCTATTTGTATTTTTGGGACCTACAATGAGAATAGCAGCCGATTGCCGACCGCGAATATCGCCGCCTTCGGCTTCTGCTGCTTCAAGGGCTGCGAGCATGCGCTCGGCAAGGTCACCCGTGGAAGATTCATAGGCTTTGCTCATCGCAGCCCAAACCGTGGGTTTTTCCATCAGATTGGCCTGCACGGAATATTGTGTACCGGTCTGATGCCCCGCAGCATAAATGGCGCGCTTGCCCGTATGAGCGGCAACATTGCCATGGGCGTCAACCATTGCAACCTGGCGTACTTCGGCATCCTTATCCGCTGAAACGAGTGCTTTGAGCGCTTCGGGAGCAGTCCGCCCCATCCGCATCAAATCCAGACCGAGCGGTCCATAAGCCGGATCGACCAGAGATTGCGTAGCAACAGCCCCGACGCCGGGTTCAGCCCAGGGCACAATGGGACCAACAGAGAAAAAATGCGATTGCACGGCCACACCGAGTTGTCCCGTGGTCGAATCGCGGGCGACAATAGAATAAGTTGCAACCGGGCGACGAGACATTTCTTCCTCAGCTTGAAGTGGAAGCAAAAATAAAAAGGCGCTTAAGACAAAGACCACGCGTTTCATGCTTACCTCTAAAAAAATCAAAACTTTCCAAAATACGCAATGCGAAGCTCCCGATCGGGATGTGGATTTTGCATGCCATTGCGGAAAATATTCTTCAAATCAAATTCCAGAGCAAATGCCTCAGACAGCGTCCATCTGACACCGGCATTGAAAAATCCCTTTCCAGAACCCAGGCTATTGTCCGAATTATCGTTCAATCCAAAATCGTATTCCGCCAGCACCACCACATATTTCCCAAGCCCCGTATCTACCCCGACATAACCCGTAAAATCATCATCGCCATCGCCATCTTCAAAACTTCGGTTTGCGCCAACGTGGAGACCCGTATGCCCCAAAGGCAACTTAAAATTTTTGCTGGTAACGACATAAACACCCTTGGACTTGCGGGTATAGCGCTTCAACTCATCATCGAACATCCCGTATCCCTGCGATGTATAACCCACTGCCAGAGCCGGAATTGTATATCCCTCTTCAATCACCCGCACGCGACCTGAAAATTCGACCCGCGGGTTCAAATCCAGCGCCTCGTTGCCCAAAATATCGCTTCCGCCAAAAGATATCCCAACCATACCCCGACTGAACAAACCGACCCATACACCGCCCAAAAGCCCATCGCTTCCATAAAACCGAAGATCCAACCCCAAACTGCGACCGGGCAACAAACCCGCCGTAGGGGCTTCGACCAATTGCCTCGGCTGTAAGTCTTGCTGTGCCCAAACCGGTGCAAATGCCATAAGGCTAACACACACGGCAAGCGTGCAGTGTGTAAAACAACACATCCAAATGGATCTGCGATTATATTCTCTATGGAACACGTCACTCCCTCCCGGTCTGACCGAATGACGCTACGATTCAATCGTCAGGTTCCGAACCATCTCCCCCGCATGGGCAAAATGCACATCAATGGCATGGTCGGGAATCAGATCGCCCCCCAAATCTGCCCACTCAATCAAACACACACCCTCGCCGTAAAACAAATCATCACACCCAATCTCATAGAGTTCATCGGGACTGCCCAACCGATAAAGATCAAAGTGATACACCGGCATCGGCTTTCCATCGGGCGAAACCCCCGCGTATTCATTGACGATGACAAAAGTCGGACTCGTCACATAATCGGTCACATTCAAGCCCGCGCAAACACCCTGTACAAAACAGGTCTTACCGCTGCCCAAATCTCCTGTAAGCGCAACGCAATCCCCTATCTCAAGCTGCGCCGCGAGGTCGCGTCCAAACCCATGTGTTTGATCGGGCGACGAAGATACCCGTGTAATCTTTCCATTTGACATGGCGGCAATCATTTCCCGCGCATAATGGCAACCGGCAAAATACACTCTTCGAGAGAAATCCCCCCGTGTTGAAAACTATTAGCGTATTTGGCCTGGTACTCATTGAAATTGGTGGGATACACAAAAAAGTAATCTTCCCTGCAAATAATGTAATTAGTCCCCTGTCCTATACTTGGCAAACCAAAAGCCTCGGGATCTCGAATATGCATCGCGTGGCGGTTATCACATCGCAAATTCTTGCCGTATTTGAAGCGAATCCCCGTCGAAGTATCCCGATTGCCATAAGCCAGAGAAGCCCGCGTACTCAGCATACAGCCGTGATCCGTCGTCAGCACCACTGTCGAGTCGGTCTCGGACAGCTTGCGCAACATCTCAAAAAGAGAAGAATGCGAGAACCACGACCGCGTCAAAGACCGATAAGCAGGCTCATTGGGCGCCATTTCTTGCAACAACTCGGATTCGGAACGGCCGTGCGTGAGCATATCCAGAAAATTGACCACAACTGCCATAAGCGGGAAAGACCGGTAAGAATGCACCTTCTTCGCCAGCCGGTTACCCTCTGCAATATCCAGTATTTTAACGTAGCGCGTATCCAGATCCAATTCTGGATCAATTTCTGCGAGTTGTTGATCGAGCAATTGGTGCTCGTGTCGGTTGCGACTCATGTCGTCGTCACGCGCGACTTGCCACTCATCGGGGTAAATTCCCGCGAGATCAACGGGAAAAAGGCCGCTGAAAATAGCATTGCGAGAATACGGCGTCGCAGTGGGCAAAATAGAGTAGTGGTAGTGTTGCTCAATATCAAAAATATCGGACAACAATGGCAAAATGGCAAGCCAGTGATCCAATCGCATACAATCGACCACCACAAAAAACACCTGTTGCCCATCTTGCACACAGGGCGCGACAAATTCGGATACAATATCCACAGAAAGCGTGGGCGAATCTTCTTCGTCTTGCACCCACTGACTATAATTACCCTCGATAAACTTGCCAAACGCCGAATTGCAGGCACGGCGCAAATCGTCGTGCATAGTGCGCAAGCCCGGATCGTAAAAGCGATCCAATTCCAAATCCCACTCAGACAGGCGCACGTGAAGATCGATCCAATCTCGCCATGACTCCGCCAGTACGAGAGCTTCGCGCAACCTGTTGGATGCAGCGGCATAGTCCAGCCCCATGCGGTCTTTTTGAATTTGACGTGCATCGAGCAATTTTTTGCACGCCAGCAAAATCTGACTCGGATTCACGGGCTTGGTCAAATAGTCGTCAATCCGCTGTCCAATAGCCTGTTCCATCAACCGTTCTTCTTCGTTTTTCGTAATCATAATAACCGGAATATGCGGATTGATATCTTTAATCGCCGCCAGGGTTGACAACCCATCTCGTCCAGCCATCATTTCATCGAGCAATACCGCATCAAATCCGCGTTTCTGAACCATGGCAATAGCATCGTCGCCATTGGTCACAGGGGTTATATCATATCCCCGACCCTTGAGAAAAATTTGATGGGGTCGCAACAAATCGATCTCGTCATCTGCCCACAAAATCTGCTTGGATTCTTGCGTTTGATTCACATGCACCTCTTTTCGAGTAGCGGTAAGAAGTAGAAGACCACCCTATCTCCTCTCACGTCTCATCTATATCTGTCGGAGGCAAAGGCAGCACAATGACAAATGTCGTGCCCTGATCTGGCACACTTTCTTTGATATATACTTTTCCACTGTGATAGTCTTCCACAATGCGTTTCACAAATGCCAGACCCAGTCCCCACCCGCGTTTCTTAGTACTGGTACCCGGCAAAAAAACCTGCTTAAACATATGCGAAGGCATACCCTTTCCCGTATCGCGCACTTCAATAACCACCCGTCGTTCCTCCACGCGCGACGACACATCAATGCGTCCCCCTCGGCCTTCCATTGCATCGGCGGCATTTCTGAAGAGATTTTCAAACGCCCACCCCAGAAGTTCCCGATTGATCGGAACAACCGGCATATCGTTCAGTTCCTCTACAATTTGCACATTCTCCGGCAAGCGCGCGCGCAGATAACCCGCTGTTTCAGCCACCACATCGCGCACCTGATCCAATCGCAATTCGGGCGTGGAACCAATCAGACTAAAACGAGAAGCAATCTTATCCAATCGGCTCGTATCCCGATCCATTTCACCCAGGATATCTTTCAGCCTCTGACTACTCTCTTTATCACCCTCTGCATCCAACTCGTCCTTCAACAGCGCCAGCCAACCGTATAGCGAAGACAGTGGCGTACCCAACTGATGGGCTGTTTCTCGAGCCATCCCCACCCATAAAGACCGCTGTTCTCTATTCTTAATATACCGAAAACCGAGATATCCACCTCCAGTAAATAAGATAGTCATCCCAAAAGCGACCCAGGGCAACCAGTTCAAACGCTTCTCCAGTGCGGACGCACCCCAGTGCAAATGCCAGATTTCTGGTTCCTTCTTGACGGGTTTATTATCCGGGCCCCATTCTGAGCCGGGATATTCAAAAGGTAACGGGTCATTTTCCCGGTCGAGCGCATAAGCCTTGTCCATCACTTTGCCCAGCTTCTCGGGGGTGTGGTCGCCAAAGGGAGGAATGTCAATCGCTTTCCAGTATCGCGGAATACCCTGTCCGTCTGTGATTACGACCGGAAAATTGGGATTCTGGACAGTGTGAAAAATGACATCCTTATAAAATCCCTTGACCTCAATTGTGTCCAACGTAGCCACACCGTGCATAAACGCGTATAACTCTCCCATACGCCTGGCTTCTTGCCGCATGGGTTGCACCACATAGAGCTGTGTATAAATGAGGAACGCGATAACAATAATAACCGCTAAAAGAAAAAAATAAGCCGTTAAAAAACTCTGGCTGGACAGACGTACGTGTAAGTTCTTGAGCTTGTCGTCAATCTCATTTTCATTTCTCAACTGCATTCATTCCTCCGTCTGGTAATCCTTTCCTCCAACCAAAAACGCCCGACGCTTTTTTGAGTTCCCATTCAAAACAAAGTCCAACAATAAAATAAAAAACGCCTTAAAATGAACAAAGACGTTTTTTATAGCGAACAAATTCGAGGCGTATAGACGAGGACGAAGGGGGAAAAACGAGTTGCAAAAGTGCGGGACATTTTATATGTTATATTGAAATTCGTTTTGGTTATTCATCACATTCACAAAAGAAAGGGGTGAGTCCAGGCATGCCTGGTGTCCTCGTACGCGACGACGAACCGTTCGAAAGAGCACTCAAGCGGTTCAAAAAAGCCTGCGAAAAAGCCGGTGTTATTTCCGACATGAAGAAAAATCAGCACTTTGAAAAACCGAGTGAGCGTCGGAAACGCAAAATTGCCGCTGCAAGACGCAAGCGGATCAAAATGGACCAGCAATACACCCGCTAAGTCTTTCGCAATTATGTCAAATCAAGCGATAATCACTCAGGGTGGCTATCGCTTTTTTTTATCCATTCCCATCTTGCTCATCAAATGAACATTGTCGATCTCATTTTTGCCCTCGGCCTCTTCTGGTTCGCTCGAAAGGGATGGCAAATTGGGCTGGTACAAAGCCTCATCATGCTGTTCAGCGTGATATTGGCCTATGGTTTTGCCCTCACTTATGGCGAAACAACAGCACGCGCTTTGTTCGATACAACAGAAGACCTCGGCAGCGGCGCCGCGCTATTCGGATTCCTCGTCGTATTTGTGGCCGTCCTGGCCGCCTGCTATTTTCTCGGGCGCGCCCTTCACGGAATGCTGCGGACCTCTCCCCTCGGCGCGATTGACGCATTTGGTGGCATTGCTCTGGGGCTGGTTCAAGGCGCATTGATTTTAGGTCTAATCGCCATATTTTTTCGTACCCATCCCATCCACAGCCGCGTGCCCGAATTCATCGACAATTCCACCTTAGGCGCACCGCTTCAAAAATCCGCCCGGATGATTGCCGAGGGCGTACAGGCCATGTTTCCCGAAGTAAAAACCCTGCTCGAAAAACTGGGCATTCAGATCGAAAAAACGCCTCCTCTAATTGAACAGCTAAACAAAGAAGCCGGTGAAGCGCGAAAAAAAATCAACGAAATGCTTGAGGAATCCAAGTAATCATCTCACCGTCACAACCACAGAGACGACCAATGTCCATAACCAGCGACCTGCTCATCTCTCCGGGCAAATACTGCAATTCGCTCACGGAATACGCCCGCTTCAAAACCCGCGAAGTCGATATCGGGGGTGTACCACTCGGCGGCGACAATCCCATTCGCGTGCAGTCAATGACCACAACCGATACCATGGATACCGAAGGCACGGTCGCCCAGTCCATCCGCATGATCCGCGCCGGATGTGAATACGTGCGTATAACAGCACCCAGCCAGAACGAAGCTCGCAACCTCGAAAACATCCGGAAAAAAATCAGAGCCGCGGGCTATAACACCCCACTGATAGCCGACATTCACTACACCCCCAACGCCGCTGAAATCGCCGCCCGAATCGTGGAAAAAGTGCGCGTGAACCCCGGCAATTACGCCGACAAAAAAAAATTCCAGATCATCGAATACACCGATGCACAATACGCCGAAGAACTGCACCGCATCCGCGACAGATTCGCACCACTGGTCAAAATCTGCAAAGAATACGGCACAGCCATGCGGATTGGCACCAACCACGGGTCGCTCTCAGACCGCATTATGAGCAGATTTGGCGACACCCCACTCGGCATGGTCGAATCGGCACTCGAATTTGCGCGAATATGCACTGACCTCGACTATCACGACATCGTATTTTCCATGAAAGCCAGCAATCCGCAAATCATGGTTCAAGCCTACCGCCTCCTCGTAAACAAAATGATGGCCGAAGGCATGAACTACCCGCTCCATCTGGGTGTCACGGAAGCTGGCGATGGCGAAGATGGGCGCATCAAATCGGCCGTGGGTATAGGCGCGCTGCTCGAAGACGGCCTGGGCGATACCATTCGCGTCTCCCTCACCGAAGAACCCGAAGCCGAAATCCCCGTAGCGCAAACACTGGTCGCCCGCTATTGCAACCGAAGCGATCACGCGCCAATACCAAAAATTCAAACATCTCATATCGATCCATTTTCGTACACGCGGCGCGCAACGCGACAGGTTGAAAAAATCGGCAAACCGAGTGTCCCAATCGTCATTGCCACCCCACAGGGCACCATCACCCCCGAATCCCTGCACCCCTTTGGCTATTCGTACGACGCTATGCTCGACAAATGGCATATCGCCGACATGGCCGTTGACTTTATCGACATCGGCGATCGCGCCCTGGACTTTGAACTGCCGGGCACGCTTGGCGTCATTCAAAATGCCCGGATCTGGTCGCCCGCATCCACCACATACCCAATTTTTTCTGCGGCTACATACTTGCAAGCCAATCACACAGCCGAGCGCATCACCTTTGTCCGTGCCGAACTCGCCGAACTCGACGCACCGCTTATCCATGCACTCAAAACCGATCCCTGTGCAGTGCTCGTCCTGCAAACGCACAACACCCACGCCATGCCCGAACTGCGCCGCGCATTCTACCTGCTTGCAGATTGGCATTGCGATATACCCGTAGTCATCCGCACAATGTACTCAGCCAATGACGCCTTCATGCTCCACGCCGCCACAGACTGCGGAGGACTCCTCGTCGATGGCCTCGGCGATGGCCTGTGGCTCGATGCATCCGGCCAAATAGACGACCACACCCTCACCCGCACGGCCTTCGGCATCTTGCAAGCCACGCGCACCCGCATCTCCAAAACCGAATACATATCCTGTCCATCGTGCGGGCGCACCCTGTTCGACCTGCAGGAAACCACTGCCCTGATTCGAAGCCACACAAACCACCTCAAAGGCGTCAAAATTGGCATTATGGGCTGCATTGTCAACGGCCCGGGCGAAATGGCCGACGCCGATTACGGCTATGTAGGCAGTGGTCCCGGCAAAATCACGCTCTACAAGGGTAAAGACATCGTCAAACGCAATATCCCCACAGAAGGTGCGGTTGACGAACTAATTGACCTGATACGCGCCGGCGGCGACTGGGTTGATCCAGCTTAAAATTAGCTTGCAACACCTATTTACAGCCTCCCTCTCCCCAGGGAGTTCCTCACATGCCGCGCATTCCAGAAACGATCATCGATCAAGTGCGCCTGTCCATCGACATAGTCGATGTTGTAGGCGATCACGTTGCACTGACCCGCCGGGGCAAAAATTTTGTCGGCCTGTGTCCTTTCCACGACGATTCCACACCCTCCCTGAACGTCTCACAAGAAAAACAAATCTACAAGTGTTTCGCCTGCGGCGCGGGCGGCAACAGCTTTACATTTCTGCGCGACATAGAAAACATCAGCTTTATCGAAGCCGTTCGCCAACTCGCCGATCGCGCGGGCATAGCCCTGCCCGATGCAAAACCCGCAGACCCGGACCAGCAGGAAGTCTTTGATCAACTCTACCGCACCAATGAACTCGCGGTCAAATATTTTCACCACCTGCTCACGCAAGACGAGAAAGCCGCCGATGCAATGGCCTACCTCAAAAATCGCGGCATAAACCGCGACGTGATCGATGCCTTTTCCCTCGGTTACGCGCCCAATCAATGGGATGGCTTCTTGCAAGTCGCCACCCGTCGGGGCTTCTCACCTCAAATACTCGAACGCGCCGGACTCGTCTTACAAAGGCAAACAGGAGGCGGTTTTTACGACCGCTTTCGCAATCGCATCACCTTTCCCATTCACGCCGCCACAGGACGCCCGGTCGCTTTTGGCGCGCGCGCCCTTGACCCCAACGAACAGGCCAAATACATCAACTCGCCCGAAACACCTGTGTACAACAAAAGTGCCACCCTGTACGGCTTGTGGCGCGATAGAGACGCCATTCGCGATGCGGGAACAGCACTCGTTGTAGAAGGGTACATGGACCTCATTGCCCTATCGCAGTACGGCATTGAAAACGCGGTCGCATCCTCGGGAACGGCACTCACCCCCGACCACGCGCGCCTGCTCAGGCGTTACGCGCCCAAAACCATACTCATCTTTGACGGCGACACCGCCGGAGCAACCGCTGCAATGCGGGGGATCGGATCGCTCTTTGAAGTGGGCCTCGAGGTGCGCGTTGTCACCCTGCCTGAAGACCACGACCCCGACAGCTATGTGCGCGCCCATGGACCCGACGGCCTTCTGCGCCTCACCGAAAACGCCGCACCTGCCATCGACTTCCTCATAGAACAACTTGCCCAACGCGACGACCTCTCCACCGTAGATGGCAAAACCCGGACAGCACACGCATTGGCCGAACTCGTTGGGCGCATCACAGACAACGCACGCAAACAATTTCTCACCAAAGACATCGCCGAAAAAATCGGGATAGATGAAGAAATCCTCATTGGCATTGCCCAAACGCAACGCCGCTCCACAAGACCGCAAAATGGACAACCAGAACCCGAATCTTATGATACACGGCCCCGTTCTGAACGCGAATTGCTCACCTACCTGATGCAACATCCCGAAACCGCCGATACAGTACTCCAGCAAATTTCTCCCGACAACTTTACAAACAGCGCCTATCGACAAATTGCCACCATGATTGCCCGCAACCGACAGCAAAAACAATCCATTGAAGCCGCGCACCTCATCAATCAGTGCAACGATGCTCGCTTAAGTCGCATATTGACCGACCTATCTCTGGAAATCGGGATTGAGAATCCCAATATCGATGTTCCCATTCAAGATTATATTCACAAGTTCCAGCTCAAAAGTCTCGAAAGCGAAATCGAACTGCTCGAAAAGCAATTGCGCCAACCGCTTTCTCCCGACGACCTGCGCGCCACACTGGAAAAACACCGCCACCTCACCGGCCAGCGCAAAGCGATGGCTGAGCCAAAACAACTTCTATAGGTGTCCAATTTTCGGTTGACAATTTATCTATGTTCCTTATCTTTGTTTTTCGCGTTGGATTAGCAAAACTAAATTTTAGGGCGCATAGCTCAGTTGGTTAGAGCGACGGACTCATAATCCGTTGGTCCGGGGTTCGAGTCCCTGTGCGCCCACCATAAATCATCGCGGTGACCATCCAGCGAGGTCGCCGTTTTTTTGTGAACAGTCGCTTCATTGTTTTCTTGATACTCCGCCTCATTTTTATAAAACTATTAAACCGTTTAATATTTTTTGTGGAGGGTAGCGAGTGCAAACCATAACCAAAGCAGACCTGGCAAAAATATTGGCAGATGAAATTGATTGCAAAAACACAATGGCGAAACAAGCTGTAGATGTACTCTTTGAAACCCTTGCAGAAGCTATCATCGAAGGTGAACGGATCGAAATTCGAGGCTTTGGAAGCTGGGAAGTCAAACGCACCAATGCCCGTCCTCGCGCACGCAATCCCCGAACGGGTGAAGAAGTCTATGTACCTGCGCGACGCAAAGTGGGGTTCAAACCCGGCAAAATACTTCGAGACGCCCTTTCAACCCCCCTCAAAGATCTGGAATGAACAGCAACCACAGAAAAAACGCGAGTAATTTGAGCATTTTACACGGATGGACACAGATGAAAGACTCAATAATCTGCAGATGATCGCAGATGAACAATCACATTTCAAAACCCCTTGGAGACCTCAAATAGTAAGACGGTCTTAAAACAGAAACACCGCAGCGAATTTGTTGCGGTGTTTTTAATTCACTTTCACATAAGGTAAAGAGAAAAAATGACAAATTATACGGCAAAAATTGACGTGCTCCAGCAGTATTGCGACAGGTTGCAGGATATCTTCGCGACTGGACAAGCGACCGAGCATACCTACCGATCAGCACTTGAGAAATTGATTGAGACTTTGGGCGACCAAGACGTTCGCGCTCTCAACGAACCATCACGAGTCCAATGCGGCGCGCCTGATTTTGTCGTCGAGCAAAGCGACTTGCCAATAGGATACATTGAGTGCAAGGATATCAATACCGATCTGGACCACGTCGAAAATGACGAACAACTCGTCCGCTACCGCGAAGGCCTGCCGAATCTGATCCTTACCGACTATCTGGAATTTCGCTGGTATGCCGAAGGCGCATTGCGCCTGACGGCACGCCTCGCCCGAATCAATGGTTCTGGTCGGATCGTCATTGATCAAGCCGGTGCTTCCCAAGTCGCCGAATTGTTCGCCGAGTTCTTTGTCGCTGACCCACCGCCCATTGGCCGCCCGCGTGAACTGGCCGAGCGCATGGCGGCTAAAGCACGGGTGCTACGCGACAGCATTAAGCTCATTTTGGCTCAAGAAGCCTATTCCAGCCCTTTGCACGACTTGCTCGCGGGCTACCGCGAGGCACTGATCACCGACTTGTCACCGAAAAAATTCGCTGACTTGCAGGCTCAGACAGCCACCTATGGGCTGTTTGCTGCGCGGTGCCGGCACACTAATACCAGGCCGTTTACACGTAAAGAGGCTGTTTTCGAGGAAACAACACCGTTTTTGCGTGATGTCTTTGCTCGCATCGCTGGCCCCAGTTGTGACGAGAGAATTGCTTGGATTATAGATGATTTGGCGCGATTATTGGACCAAGCAGACATGGAGGCCATCCTGTCTGAGTTTGGCAGGAAGACCCGGTGGGAAGACCCGGTGGTGCATTTCTATGAAGATTTCTTGAAGGCTTATGATCCGCACCTACGCAAGATACGCGGTGTGTACTACACGCCCGAACCCGTGGTGTCCTACATTGTGCAGAGTGTAGATTATTTGTTGCGCGACCAGTTTGGCTTGACCGATGGGCTAGCCGACACGGCTATGGTCACTTCCGAAGATGGGATTCCCCGTCCTCAGGTAATGATACTCGACCCAGCAGCGGGCACAGGGACCTTCCTACGCGAAGTGATTGCCACTATCCGCGCAACTATTGAGGAAAAGGGACAGGGTGGTGCTTGGCCTGGCTACGTACAAGAGCATCTTTTGCCGCGCCTGTTCGGGTTCGAGTTGCTGATGGCCCCTTACGTAATCTGCCACCTGAAACTTGCGCTTGAAATCGGCGGAAGCGATGACAGTTTTGAGATGCCCGAAGGCGAGCGGCTGCGAGTCTTTCTCACCAATACCTTAGAAGGGATGGACGAAGGACATAGCGAACCACTCTTCGCATCTGAAATTGTGCGCGAAGCGACCAGTGCTTATCAAGTCAAACGGGAAAAGCCAGTAATGGTCGTGATAGGCAACCCGCCTTACGCCGGACATTCGGCGAACAAAAGCCCGTGGATCTCGGAGTTGATCGGTACCTACAAGCAGGGTTTTCCCGAGGCAAACAGACCGGGACAAGCCAAGTGGCTTAGTGACGATTATGTAAAATTCATCCGCTTTGCCCAATGGCGCATTGAGCGCACTGGCGAAGGAGTAATTGGCTTTGTAACCAACCACGGCTATCTGAACAATCGAACTTTTTGCGGTATGCGCCATAGCTTGATGGCGACCTTTGACGAGATATATCTACTTGACCTGCACGGCAACTCCAAGAAGAGAGAACGTACGCCCGACGGTGGTAAAGACGAAAACGTATTTGATATTCAGCAAGGCGTCGCCATCGCCCTGTTCGTCAAACACAAGGAGGGAGGAGATGGACCAGCAAAAGTGTTTCACGCCGATTTATGGGGCGAGCGTGAGGCAGGTCCGAATGGTGGCAAATACGGCTGGCTCGCTGCTAACGATGTAAATACTACTGAATGGACAGAGCTTACGCCGAAGCCACCGTTGTATCTGTTTGGTCCGAGAGGCGAAACATTACTCGAGGAGTACGAAGCAGCGTGGTCCATCCCAGAAATTTTTTCGCTGAACGGCACTCCGGCACCGGGGGTCGCGACGCAGCATGATCAGTTCGCAATTTCGTGGACCGCAGAGGAAGCTGTAGCCAAGGTGGAACGCCTACTGGCCACCAACTCGGAAGATGAAGCTCGTGCCCAATGGCGCCTATGTTCACAGAAACAGTGGCAATACGACCGCGCCAAGCGCGAACTTGCAGACGGCTCATGGCGCGAACATATTGAACCGATCCTCTATCGCCCATTTGATGTCCGCGCTACGGTATTTGACCGCAATGTCGCAGTCCATAATCGACGCGAGCGCGTCATGCGTCATATGCTGACAGGCCCAAACTTAGGATTATGTGTTGGTCGGGCTGGACAGGCCATCGGTTCTAAGACTTGGGAGATTGCCTTTGTTTCACGACACCCCTCGGACTTAAATCTGTTTCGACGTGGCGGAAACTGTCTCTTTCCCCTTTACCTCTATCGGTCACAGGACTTCACATATCAACCCAATCTCGATCAGGGCTTCATTGAAGCTCTCTCTGTCGCTACCGACTTGGCCTTCATTCCTATAGGATCCGGCGACTGCAAAACCACCTTCGGTCCAGAAGATGTATTCTATTACATCTATGCCCTCCTGCACAGCCTCCAATATCGCCGCCGCTACGCCGATTTCTTGAAGTCCGATTTTCCACGTATGCCGTTGACCAATGATCTAGGATTGTTTATAGAACTCACCAATCTCGGTCAACGCCTCGTCTCTCTACATTTCATGGAAGTGGAAGGCAATGGCGCACCGAATTTTCCAATAACGGGTACAAATCATGTGGAAAAGGTGTACTATACACCTTGCGCTCGTGATATGCCGGGCCGTGTGTGGATCAACAGCGATCAGTATTTTGAAGGCGTGGCATCAGTGACTTGGGATTTCAGCATCGGCGGCTATCGCCCGGCGGAAAAATGGTTAACAGACCGCAAAGGACTCTTCCTTTCATTCGATGACATTTCCCATTACCGCCGCTTATCTGCAGCACTCGCGGAAACACACCAGATCATGACATGCATTGACGAGGCAATTAACGCGCAGGGTGGCTGGCCCTTGTCTCAATAAAACCAGCCACAAAAAATAAAACACCGCAGCAAATCCACTGCGGTGTTTTATTGTAACACGAGAATATGTTACAAAGCCTCGTGACTACTCCCAACGATAGAGCAGTTGGGCTTCTTGGCGGTCAAGCCACCTGACGTTGTAGCCCCAACGTCAATATGTTTATCGCAGCATTGTGGTCTCTGTC